>RPRI01000030.1 GCA_003818505.1 Desulfobacteraceae bacterium
ATATGCAATGGCAAGAGACAATACTCTCCCGAGATTTTTGAGCAAGCTTCATCCGGATTATGCGACTCCATGGGCGGCAATACTTTCTCTTGTCGTTTTCGCAATCATACTGAGTTTTCTTATACTCGTTACAGGCAAATATCTTTTTATCATTATTATGGCTGCGGCCCTTGAATGTTTCATATATGTTGTCATGGCTGTATGTGTTTTGAGACTCAGAAAGATATTTCCGGACAAAGAGCGTTCTTTTTTAATTCCTTTCGGGAAAACAATACCGGTGATAACAGCAATTCTGTTCGGCGGGCTCATGATCGGGATTTTTGCGGACAGCACCCGAGATTATCTTGGGAATATTGTTTTCCACAACTGCTGGGTCGCGCTTGCAATGGCAGCTTTCGCGGTTGTTTGCGTTTTATACACTATTCTCGTTGTTCCAAAAATAAAAACCCTTGCAGCAGAAAGAGCATCTTCGCGGAAAAAGAGAAGACCAGGAAAAAATTAAAACAGCTCTCCGTTGATTTTTGCGCAGAGTTCCGAAGAATCTGCGAGCTCTTTTCCGTCAAGGCGGACAGCCGGAACAGCGCCCATGAGAGAGTTGGTAAGAATTACCCCATTCGCTTCAAGGAGATCTTCCGGATATATCCTCTTGTTTTCAATGGAATATTCCCTTCGGAACAATAAAGCGAAGACAGCTTCCTCCATAATCCCCGGAAGCACGTGCGGTGACACAGGTTTTATAATTCTCCTGCCTTTTATCATCAGAATATTAGCCGTATTTGTTTCGGATATGCTTCCGTCCGGGTTCAGGATCAGCGCTTCATCAGCGCCGTTTTCTTTTGCCCATCTGCCTGCAAGAAGATAGTAAAGGTAATTCAAGGTTTTATATCCAGCAAGCGGCGTCTGGCGTTTTTCGGGATATGAGGCAAGAGCAAATCCTTGCTCTGATTTTCCATAAAGTCTATGCGTATAAGACCTTGCAGTAACTAATAAATCATAGTTAAACAGAGTTTTTCCATTTCCTTTTGCAGCGATAATCTTTACTGCTGTTGTTTCTTTATCAAGCCCGTTTTCTCTTATAACATGATAAATTATATCCTCCCATGTCAAATCCGGGGGATCTTCTTTATAAATATATTTCCAGGTATTTCCGAATCTTGCCATATGTTCGCGAAGGAATTCCGGTTTCTCTTTGCTTACACGTATGGTTTCAAAAAAACCATATCCGTAAAGAAAACCTTCTCCGTCTGCGGGAATATATACGCTTTCCGCCGGTTTAATTATACCGTTATGCCACACGAATGATTTTATAATTTGTTTCTCATAAGCTTTTTCGAACGTTTCCATTATGGTGCGTCCTTTATGAAGTGTTTCAACATATTCATCCTCAGGATTTGAATCAAAAACAATTCCGCCTCCGACCGAATAAAAGATCCTGTTTCTGTAAATGGCTGCCGTCCTTATCGCTATCGACATATCCATCGTGTCATGAAAACCGATATATCCGATTGCACCGGTATAAATATGCCTGCGGCATGGTTCGATCTCATCTATGATTTCCATGGCCCTGATCTTGGGACAACCTGTTACCGATCCGCCCGGGAAAACGGCTCTGATCAAATCCGCCGAATTATATCTGTCATCCAGTATTCCTTCCACAATTGACACAAGATGATAAACATTACTGTAAGCTTCTATTCTTTTATGCTCCGTCACCCTTACCGATCCAGCCATACACACTTTCCCCAGATCATTACGCAAAAGATCCACGATCATAGAAAGCTCTGCGTCATCCTTCCTGCTGTTTAAAAGATCAATCTTTAGTTTTTCATCTTCTGCATCTGTGACACCTCTCGGTCTTGTTCCTTTTATCGGCCTTGTTTCAACCCTTCTTTCCTTTTGAATAATAAACCTCTCGGGCGAAGTTGAAATGATCTGGTGATTTCCGGCATTAATGAATGAAAAAAAAGGCGCGGGATTTTTTTCGTAAAGGGTTTTGAAAAGATCAAATGCATCACCGGAAAAATCTGCCATAAACCTTTGTGACATGTTAACCTGGTATACATCCCCTGCCTTGATGTACGCCCTGATTTTATTTACGGCCTCAATATAGGCTTCTTTACAGAAACCGGATTTAAATTCTCCTGTATAAATATTATTCCCAGCTTTTGCCGGTTTTTTTTTCAGAATTTCCCTGAAAGAATCCAGAGTTTTCCGGGCATCACAGTTGCCTGCCGGAATAAAAAGATTCGTTTCACCAATTATTTTATCGTGAACAACTATTATTGAAGGGGCATAAAAAAGGATTTCCCGCAAACAGATATCATCGATTGAGGTGCGCGGGAGTTTTTCAAGCGTGTCTTTAAGATCGTAAGAAAGATATCCCATAAGTCCTGAACATAAAGGGCTTTCAGGAGATTGATTCGCCATTTTATACTTGTCCAGTAATAAACTTAGAATCTCAAAGGGATTTGCCTTGTAATCAATAGTTCCTTTAGGGGTTGAAACGGAATGATTTTGTCCTCGTCCAGTAAAGGTCAGCCAAGGGAGCGCTCCCAGGATATGATATCTCGCGCAATCAAAATCTCCTCCGCTTAAAAGAATCACAGTCCCGGGCAGAGAAGCAAATCGTGCAGCAAAATCAATAAAAGGCTCGACAAGGGTCAACCTTTCCTTATAAATTTCGTTACAATTCAAATAAATCGCGTCCTTTATAATTCTGGCCGCAGATGAACGCAGATTTTAAGGATTATAGGTCCCCAGAATTTCTTTCTCTGTGGATATCAGCGCAAATCTGCGTCTCATTGACTTAAAAAATCCCCAAAAAGCTCATTAAGAGAGCATATTTAGACTTCCAACGAGTTCGTCGAATATAGATTGCCGCAAAGCGGCATAAAATTGCTTTTTACGAAACCGTCTGTTTTAAAAAATTATCAATGATCATCTGCCCGTTTTCAGTCATGAAGCTTTCGGGATGAAATAAAACACCATGAAGTGGAAAAACGGGGTGTGAAATACCCATAATTATCCCGTCCGAGGTTCGGGCCGTAACAGCAAGTCCAGCTCCATTCAATTTCACCAGAAGCGAATGGTACCGCGCTGCTCTGAAGGGAGATGATACTCCCATGAAAAGCCCTTTATTCTCATGTTCAATAAAACTTGTTTTCCCATGCACTGGTTCGTGAGCCATTACAGTAACACCACCAAAAGCCTCGTTTATGCACTGCATGCCAAGACAGACCCCCAGGATAGGTATCGTTTGATAACAAGATTTTATGAGCTGGATTGATATGCCCGCATTTGCCGGATCCTTGGGGCCGGGACTTATCACGATATAATCGGAGTGCAACGTTTTAACCTGTCCAATAGTTATCGAGTCGTTCCTCCGGACTGTTATGCAAAGATCATATTGCATGAACATCTGAACGAGGTTGTATGTAAACGAATCGTAATTGTCTATTACAAGAAGCTTTCTCAAGCCGCCCCCGCAAAATAAAAAAAGCCACCCAAACATCAGAGTCTGGGTGGCTTAAAAGAAAGCCTATTTCATAACTCAAATACAAACAGAGAGCTTTGTATAAAATTGGATCACAAGAAGCGCTGACAGGAGTATGCGCTTAACTCATGCAAAATTCTCGAAATATCAGGCCGACACCTCTTCCTTAACCGATATCGCCATCTTGAAGAGCGCCGTCAGAACTAAGAATCCCGTGGCATATACGCCTAATGTAATTATGATCTCCGGAATAGTCGGAACATATTCATTTACATGATGCAGAGGAGAAGGAACAAACCCTCCTGATATCATTCCAAGCCCCTTGTCGATCCACGTGCCGAAAAAGACACAAAGGCACGCTACAGCGAGCACTGTTTCATTTTTTCTTGTCATGGGATTTACCAGAAGAATTATTGCTATCACCATCAACGCAACCGATGTCCACATCCATGGCACAAGAATGCCATGTCCGTGCAATCCTACAAAAAGATACTTCATGTGATCCATATGTTCGGGTATTTGGCTATA
The DNA here is from genome assembly GCA_003818505.1 of Desulfobacteraceae bacterium. Lineage (GTDB taxonomy): Bacteria > Desulfobacterota > Desulfobacteria > Desulfobacterales > RPRI01 > RPRI01. The sequence goes on from RPRI01000030.1 coordinate 4,022, forward strand.
AAATACGACAAAAACCTCACAAAGAAGGAAAAAAACGTTCAGGCAGATGGCATAGGCCACGATCTTGGAAAGCGACTGAATTTGCTCTCGTCCCGGATCAAACTTTGTCACGCGGCGGATGATGAGACACAGCAGGATCAGCAGCGCCGGTCCGGCGGCAAAGGCGGACGAGAGAAAACGCGGAGCAAGGATGGCGGTCAGCCAGAAACCTCGGCCGGGCAGACCGCAGTACAGCCAGGCAGTCACTGTATGGATGCTGACGGCAAAAGGAATCGATATATATATAAGAGGTTTGACCCACAGAGGATAATGGGTGTTGTTGCGCTCTGCCTCCAGCACATTCCAGCCGATAACGATATTGAGGAACAGGTAGCCGTTAAGTACGAGTGTGTCCCAGAAGAGCACCGAATTCAGAGTGGGGTAAAGCCAGACATTGAGAATCCGCATGGGCTGCCCGAGATCGACAAGAACGAAAAGCAGGCACATCACCAGCGATGCGATTGCCAGAAACTCGCCGAGGATCGTGATCCTGCCAAAAGCCTTGTAATCGTGCAGGTAGTAGGGGAGCACCACCATCACGCCGCCCGCAGCGACCCCAACGAGAAAGGTGAAGTTGGCGATATAGAAACCCCAGGAGACATCCCGGCTCAAGCCGGTGATCCACAAGCCGGAACTGAACTGCCACAAATAAAACCCGAATCCGACGCCTATAACGGCAAGCAGGGCCGTAATCCATCCATAATATCTTTTGCTTCCACTAAGTGCTAATTCAAGCATAACCACCTCATACGATGTAGTAAATAGCAGGCCCGGTACCAAGGGCCGATTTACGGCGAATTGTATAATTTGACTTCAGCAATTTTCTTACTTCGGATTCCGGATCTTCCAGATCCCCAAAAACAAGAGCCCCGTTTGATGCTTCAACACAGGCAGGCTGTTTCCCTTCCGCAAGGAGCTCGCTGCAGAAATTGCATTTCTCAACAACCCCCCTCATTCTGGTCGGGAACTTTTTGTTTGTCTCTTTTATGAAGGGACGGGGATCTCTGAAATTAAAACTCCTTGAACCATACGGACAGGCTGCCATGCAAAAGCGGCAACCAATGCACCTGTGAAAATCCATGGCAACAATGCCATCCTCCTGTTTGAAGGTTGCCTGTGTAGGACATGCTCTGACACAGGGAGCATCCTCGCAGTGATTGCACAGAACCAGGAATGGCAAGCTTTTAATCCTGTCATTGATATGTTCATTCTCCAGATCGGGAAAGGCATGTCCGAATTCTTCTTCCCATATCCATTTGATTTCATGGCGTTTGTTTTCAAAAACAGGGACATTATGAATTTTATGGCATGCCTCTATTATCGGCTCCAGATCTTTGGCAGATTCAAATTTGGTGGTATCAATGACCATCGCCCACCTTTTGGCTGTAAGAGCGCCTTTTTGGGGAACTACTGCAGTTTCCCTTTTTTCACCATGTTCCCCGGATACTGCAAAGGCATCATAAACAGGCTTTGTACTCAGGCCCAGTGCTGAAATTCCAGCTATTTTGAGGAATGTTCTTCTGCTGTTTTCCATCACTTATTCTCCTTCGGCTTATCAATATGGCAATCCCAGCAGTAAGGATCCACCGATGCATAATTGTGGCATTTATCACAAAAATCGGCCTTATTTGAATGGCAGTCCAAGCATGTGTTGGACAGACTCATATCAAATTCTTTGTCTTTGCTGCTGACATAGACTCTGTTTTCGTCCCGCACAACCGAGGTTCTCCAGTCATCAAGAATCTGCATGTGCTCGGCTTTCATATATGTCTTGGATTCGACACACTCTTTAGCGGCCTTGGCCTTCTCCGTTAGTACAGGCTCCGGCACTGGGGCGGCTTTCCCTAAATTATACCAGAAAGGAAACATGAAAATAACTATAAATATTATGAGACCAGCTACAACTATTCCTTTATCGTATACCTTTTTTCCTTCAGACATTTTACTCCTCCATTCCTGCAAGCGGCTCGCCGCGCAGGTTGGTAGTTCTCTCCATTTCACCGGGCATTATCAAAGCATTTGCAACCAGTTCGGTAATACCGGCAACTCCAACTTCCGGAACCCAGTAATCCATAAGCGGCGGAAAAACCGCCCTGTCTATTGCGCAAATACAGACCAGCATATTTACCCCGAATTTATCATGAACATGCTTTACCGCATTGGCCCTCGGAAGACCGCCACACATTCTTAATTCCATATCTTCGCCGGCATTAAGACCCGACCCGCTGCCGCAGCAGAAGGTCTGTTCCCTTATGGTATTTCTCGGCATTTCATGGAAATGGTTGCATACACCATTTATTACATATCGCGGTTCATCAAAAAGCCCCATTCCTCTGGCAGGGTTGCATGAGTCATGGTAGGTAACTATTAGATTGTCATTGCGGCTTTTATCCAGTTTGAGCTTATTATGATAGATTAGGTCGGCAGTAAACTCAGATATGTGAACCATTTTTGTTGATCTTGCATTCGTAAATTTAGTTCCGGTTATAGGAGAAACCGGTTCTTCAAGAAAATCGGCCGGTCCGTTCATTGTATCCATATATTGATTTATAACACGCCACATATGCCCACACTCGCCGCCGAGGATCCATTTTACCCCAAGACGCTTCGCTTCGGCGTACATCTTTGAATTAAGGCGCTTCATCATCTCGTGGGAAGTGAAAAAACCGAAGTTTCCGCCCTCAGAAGCATATGTGCTCCAGGTAACATTAAGACCCTGCTCCTTTAAATAATGAAAGAGCATCAGATAACCCATGGCAGTGTAAGTGCCGGGATCAGCAAAAACATCTCCCGACGGAGTGACAAAAAGGATATCGGCGCCTTTCTTGTTGAAGGAAGGCTCAACCTTAACACCCGTCTTCTCCTCTATGTCGTCAACAAAGAATTCGATCATCTCCTTGAAAGCATGCGGCTGAATTCCCAGATGGTTTCCTGTCCTGTAACAGTTTGCGACCGGAGTTGCTATCCAGTCGATATTCAGCCCCAGGAGGTTGAATATTTCCCTGGCCATTATTGTTATCTCGGCCGTGTCGATGCCGTAAGGGCAAAACACGGAGCAGCGCCTGCATTCGGAACACTGAAAGAAATAGTACCACCATTCTTTCAGCACATCCAGAGTAAGCTCTCGCGCCCCTGCAACCTTGCCGAGAATTTTTCCCGCCGTCGTAAAATCATTCCTGTATACCGAACGGAGAAGTTCCGCTCTTAAAACAGGCATGTTTTTAGGATCGCCCGTTCCGATGAAGAAATGGCATTTATCCGCACATGCTCCGCACCTAACACATATATCCATAAAAACTTTGAAAGAACGGAACCTGTCAAGTCTTTCTCTGAAAGCGTTATGCACAATCTCTTTCCAGTTGTCCGGAAGCTTCCAGTCTTCTTCAAGCGGATTCCAGGCCCTCGCATGGGGAAGATGGACATAGTCCACGCTTTTGGGGTTTGATGCGTAACAGTACATTCCCTTTCTAATATTAACAGGGACATCCATCCATCCTTTTTGAGGAGAATTGTAATCTATTTTTTCTATCAGCTCATTTGGTTTTGGATCCGACATTAGTTACTCCTTTTCAACCGGCAGTCCAGCCTCTATCATTTTTTCCCTGAACTCTTCTTCATACTCTTCATACGTATGCACTTCTACAGGATAATTCCATGGATTAACATGTCTGGCGGCACGGGTGTCGCCAGTCAGATTCCTTGTTGGACTCATAAAAATACCACCCATATGCATCAGCTTGCTGAAAGGGAAATATGCCAGCAAAACACTTACAAAAAATATGTGTACATAAAAAACACCTCCGATTCCCTGGGGAATTGTCGGATGTAAAGTGACAAGACCCATCGCAAGCTGTTTTGCTCCGGTAACATCAATTTTTGCAAAATGCCGCATCAAAATTCCAGTAAAAGCTATTCCGAAAATCAGAAACAGAGGGAAAAAATCCTGTGAGAGTGACACATAATTGACTTGGGGAATAATGACTCTTCTTAAAAAAAGATAAAAAACAGCAGCAAGAAGCACTATGCCGGATAAGAAAATCCCGGGAACTCCTATCTGAAAAAAACCGTCTGCCTTTTCTAGAAACCCTATCCAGAAAGGAACCGGCTCGGTAAAAAGCCTCAGATGCCTGACAATAACAGTAAGAAAAGACCAGTGAAAAGCAATAGCTGCAAGCCAGAGCCATATCTCAAGGGTGAAGTAAATCCTAGGTCCTTCTGCAAGCTTTGACCTTGTATTTCTGAATAATGAGCGGAAAAAGAAAATTTCCAGAAACATCCTTGCAACAACGCCAGATTTTGTGAATGGATTATCCAGTTCAGATGATTTTATCCACGGAAGAGATCTTTGCTGCCCGCAGGTTGAAGGGATTCTGAACGGCACAGGAGATCGAGCCCATCCTATCACACGATTTATAACCCCGATGATGAAAATAATTATGGCTGCATATGGTATCACAATACCAAACAGGACCTGAAGACCTGCAGCCTCAACCCCAAGATAGGCAAGCAGAAACAACAGAATTACCGCAACGAGTGAGAACATGTACTTTACATTCATTTAACATTACCTCGCTCTATGGCTCGAGACGGCTTTTTTAAGCGTCATCATAAAATTGACAGATCCACTATCTCAAGCCGTAATTATTTAACATGATTACTTTTTATGTAGGCTCCGGCCCGTTGCCCGGAAGCTCTTTAATCAAACCAGCTCTTTCAAACGCACTAAAAAACCTGCTCTTCTCTTCATTGGCCTTTATCTGATATATTTTCTCCCTGCACCTCACGTAAATATCGAAGGCCATCAATCCTATCAGATCAATTTTCTGGTCAAGTTGATCCAGTTCTGCCAAAATGAGATGATCGTTAAAATCACATTTATTTAGATGTTCTCTGATTATTTTTTTTAAAGAAAAGACAAATGAAGTTGCCCTGGATGGTGTGAAATCCTGAACGGCTCTTATTCTTATTATGGGGTCAAGAAATGAATTTATTTTATCGCGGTTCATTTCTCCGAGCAGTTCATCCATAATTACCGTGAGGCTCTTATGGGTAGTTCCACCGACCGGATTTGCAAAGGGATCTTTCTGTCCTTTGATAAATTTGGCCGTGTCGGCAGGATAGGACTCCGCAACGATATCAAACCATTTATCAATAACAGCTGTTTTCTTTTGAGCTAACAGCTCTTCCAGTCGCATACTTAAGAACCGCTCCCGAATCCTTAAAATATTTAACGCATACTTTACTATTTAAGCCAGAAAATATAACTATTTAGACAGCTGAATTGCAACTTCTCATATGAAGTGAAGTCTATAATCAAGTTACAAAATCATGTCAAGAATAAAAGAAAAAATATTCTTCGGAAACAATTGTTGCTAAAGGATCTGTTGTAAAGTTTTACGATTAAATATATAGGAAGCTTTTTTAAATAATAACCGATTAATTATAATTTATAAAATCGCGAAGAACATGTAGCCCACGAAGTTGAAAACATTACATATTCTATTTCTTTCTTCGTGCCATTCGTGTTAAGTATTGTACTTCTTATGAAGATATTAAACTTTACTAGGTAATAAGCTTTTCGGAGGCAGCATGTCTTTATGTAAAAACAGTTTTAACACTCGGGCATCTCTTTTGAGCGGTAATCAGGCTTTCACATATTTCAGTCTTAACAAACTGGCTGGCGCAGGGTTTAATAATATACAGAAAATGCCTTACAGCATTCGCATCCTTCTCGAAAATCTTTTAAGAAATGAAGACGGATGCCTGTTTACAGAAAAAGATATAATAAGCCTCACTTCCTGGAATCCGGATAAAGCCAGTGAAGAGATACCTTTTTTACCGGCCCGTGTATTGCTGCAGGATTTTACCGGAGTCCCTGCAATTGTAGATCTTGCGGCTATGCGAGATGCTGCAAAACGACTGAACTGTGATCCTTTGAAAATCAATCCCAAAATTCCGGCTGAACTGGTAATTGACCATTCGGTTCAGGTTGATTCCTTCGGAAAAGAAGATTCACTTGAAGAAAATCTCCGTTACGAGTTTACGCGCAACTCAGAACGATATACTTTCTTACGCTGGGGTCAGAAGAATTTTAACAATTTCAGAGTTGTGCCTCCTGGAACGGGAATTTGTCACCAGGTTAACCTCGAATACCTTGCCAGGGTTGTCTTTATAAAAGAAGCGGACGGCGGAAAAACGGTTTTTCCGGACAGCGTTCTCGGCCTTGATTCACACACAACAATGATTAACGGGTCCGGGGTTCTCGGCTGGGGCGTGGGTGGAATCGAAGCCGAGGCGGTGATGCTTGGAAATCCTTATTATCTACTCACACCGCAAGTTCTCGGTTTTAAACTGACAGGAAAGCTTCCGGATGGAACAACGGCAACAGATCTTGTTTTATACATAACCGAGCTTTTGCGTAAAAAAGGTGTTGTCGGAAAATTTGTCGAGTTTTATGGCGCAGGATTATCAAATCTTGGAGTTGAAGACCGTGCTACCATTGCCAACATGGCGCCTGAATATGGAGCAACAACGGGATTCTTTCCTGTTGATGACATAACATTGAAATACCTGCGCCTGACCGGCCGCCCCGGCAATCTTGTTTCGCTTGTCGAAAAATATACAAAAGAGCAGGGGCTTTTCCTGGAGAAATCAGGCACCAGTATTATATATAATGATACGGTTGAATTTGATATTAGTACTGTTACACCCTGTATCGCAGGCCCGAACAGGCCGCAGGAGCGGATACCTCTATTTAAAGTCAGAGATGTGTTCAAAGAAGCAACAAAAAAGATTAAGGCCCCCGGTAAAAGACTTGTTGTTGATATTGACGGAACTTCAGCAGGTATTGATCACGGCTCCGTAGTCATAGCAGCTATAACAAGCTGCACCAATACTTCAAATCCCTCCGTTATGATCGGAGCCGGTCTCCTGGCAAAAAAAGCGGTTTTGAAGGGTCTTTCGGTCAAGCCCTGGGTAAAAACAAGCCTTTCGCCCGGTTCCAGAGTAGCGGCGAGTTACCTTGAAACATCAGGTCTCATTCATTATCTGAAGCAGCTCAAATTTCACATTACAGCTTATGGATGTACTACGTGCATTGGAAACAGCGGACCTCTTAACGAATCCGTTTCAAGAGCAATCAGAGATAACGATCTTGTTGTTGCTTCAGTATTAAGCGGCAATCGCAACTTTGAAGGAAGAATTTCTCCCCTTACCCGCGCCAACTTTCTCGCTTCGCCGCCTCTTGTAGTTGCTTATGCCATAGCAGGAAAAATCGATATCGATTTTGAAACCGAGCCTCTCGGACTTGACAGTAAAGGCAAACCTGTCTTTCTTGTTGATATATGGCCGTCTGCGGAAGAAATAAGGATAATTCTCGAAACTCTTTTGATTCCAGAGATGTTTGAAAATGAATATTCCACTGTGTTCGAAGGCTCCGAACAATGGAAAGCCCTTCCTGTACCCGAAAGCTATCTATTTAAATGGGACCCCGTGTCAACATACATAAAAAATCCGCCGTTTTTTGATGAAATAACAACAACCGTTCCGAAACCGGAGGAGATCAAAAACGCAAGAGTGCTTGCCCTTCTCGGCAATATGGTTACAACCGACCATATATCACCGGCAGGGACAATACCTGCAGACAGCCCGGCAGGAAAATATCTTATAAGTAAAGAAATAGAGCCGAATGAATTCAATTCCTTCGGCTCCCGGCGGGGCAATCATGAAGTTATGGTGCGCGGTACTTTCGGCAACATCCGCTTAAAAAACAAGCTTGTTCCGGATAAAACCGGCGGCTGGACTCTTTTACTCCCGGAAGGGAACGTCATGCCCATATATGATGCTTCGGAGCTTTATAGGAAGGCAGGAATTCCTCTCATCGTTATCGCGGGCCGCGAATACGGAACCGGAAGTTCGCGTGACTGGGCCGCCAAGGGAACGGCTCTGTTGGGAGTCAAGGCGGTGATTGCTGAAAGTTTTGAAAGAATTCACCGCAGCAATCTTGTATGCATGGGAATTCTTCCGCTCCAGTTTGAAAAAGGCACCGGGCAGGAAACCTTGAAACTGGATGGGACCGAAGTTTATGACATAACAGGCATTGAAAAGGATCTTTGTCCGCAAAAAAAGCTTTCGGTTTCAGCAAGGCACAAAGACGGAAACACAAATTGGTTTACCGTTACCGCAAGAATCGATTCCCGGGCGGAATTGAACTATTTCATTCACGGTGGAATACTTCCGTACGTTCTGAGAACTTTAAAATAAACCAAACAGCATGTACAAAGACTAATAAGAAAACAAAAAAACAGACAGCATCACCCAACAGTGTTTTGTATTGACTCTTTGTTGGTTTTTATATAAATTCTACCTGTTTATTGCGCATATTTTGAGGAAGCTATTCAAAATGAAAAAAATCAAGGTCATGCTGGTCGATGATGAAGAGGAATTTGTAACCACTCTGTCCGAGAGGATCAAGATGCGTAATTTCAGCTCTTCGGTTGCCTTTAACGGCGAACAGGCTTTGCAGATTGTTAATGATCAGGTTCCGGATATCATGATTCTTGACCTCAAGATGCCCGGCATTGACGGGATGGAAGTTCTCCGGAGGGTTAAAAAAGCATATCCGAAAGTCCAGGTTATTATCCTGACAGGACACGGATCTGAAAAAGATAAAAAAGAAGCTTTATCCCTGGGAGCTTTCGGATATCTTCAGAAACCTGTCCAGATCGATGAGCTTATAAGGCACATCGTCAAAGCACATGGAGCAGTGGCAGATGATACCTGACAGTATTAACAAAGGAGTGCATTTCATGAGAATAAGAGTCTTGCTTGTTGACGATGAGAAAGAGTTTATTGAAACTCTGGCAGAACGCCTTGAAGTTAGGGATTTTGCAGTTAAAACAGCATTTAACGGCGATGAAGCCATTTCAATGATTAAAGAGCGGGATTTCGACGTTGTAGTATTGGACGTACTTATGCCCGGAAAAAACGGAATTGAAACTTTAAAGGAAATAAAAAGCCTGAAGCCTCTTGTCAATATAATTATGCTTACCGGACACGCTACGGTTGAAACGGCCATCGACGGAATGAAAGCCGGCGCCTATGATTATCTTATGAAACCAACAGATACGAACGAACTGGTAAGCAAAATAACAAAGGCTCATAATATAAAGGCCGAGCACGAAGAACGGATCCGCAAAGCGGAAATCAACAAAATAATCGAAAAACGAGGCTGGTAACAGCCAGGGAGAGTTCGGTGAAATCAATACCTGTCAGGGAAATAATGGTTTCTCTGTCCGAATATGCAACTGTTTCGGAAGATGCAACCCTCTTTGAAGCCGTCATGACACTGGAAAAGGCACAGGAAAAATACGAACAAAGCCTTTATCCTCACAGGGCTATTCTGATTTATAACAAGAAAAATAAAATTACCGGGAAAATAAGCCAGCTTGATGTACTTCGGGCTCTTGAACCGAAATATGAAAAAATCATAGAATCAAGATCTCTTTCCCGTTTCGGGTACAGCAACAAGTTCCTGGAATCTATTTTTAATCAATATAATTTATGGGAAAATCCTCTGAATGACCTTTGCAGAAAAGCCGGGAAGCTGAAGGTAAAAAACTTTATGACAATTCCTGCCGAAAGCGAATATATTACGGAAGACCGCAATCTTGATGAGGCGATACATAAATTCGTAATGGGCAATTATCAATCGCTACTCGTGACAAGAGAGAAAGAGATTGTGGGCATATTAAGACTTACGGATATTTTCAGGGAAATTTCGGGAGAGATCAAAAATTGCAGAATATGATTGTTGGCAGATAAAGGAGTTTTTTCATGACAAACGGTTCAGAGCCCGGTTCAAAGTTGGACCTGAAGCAGCTTGTTTTTCTTTCAATTGGTATTATTCTCTTTTTATTGGTTTATTATTCACCTCCATGGGCTGATGCCGTTGATCCTTCCGGAAAGCATTTTCCTCTTACCAAAGAAGCCAAGGGCGCTCTTGCCGTCTTTCTTCTTGCGGGGACCTGGTGGGTTTTCGAAGTCCTTCCTATAGGCATAACCGGCCTTACAATCGGAGTGCTTCAGGCTCTGTTTTTTATACGTCCCGCTGCCGACGCATTCAAGGATTTCATGGATCCTTCCGTTCTTTTTATATTCGCCTCCCTGGTAATCGGCATGGTATTTACCAAAACAGGGCTCACAAAACGTCTTGCATATAAAATGCTTATGATTGTTGGCGAAAGAACAGGGATGATTTATCTCGGATGCCTTGTTGTAACCGCATTGCTCACGCATATAATGGCTCACACTGCGGTGGCTGCGACCATATATCCGCTTCTTCTGGCGATATATTCCCTATACAGCGATGACAACAAGCCCACCAAATTCGGAAAGGGCTTGTTCATAGGCATGGCCTTTGTGGCGGGCGCGGGAAGCATTATAACCCTTCTGGGTTCGGCGCGAGCCATAGTAGCTCTCGGATTTTTCAAGGAAATCACAGGAAAAGATGTTTCTTTTTTCGAACTGAGCTACTACCTTGCTCCGTTAGGGTGGAGTATGGTCTTTCTCATATGGGGTTTTCTGATGGTTTTTTTCAAGCCAGAAAAAGCCGCAATCCCGGGGTTGAGAGAAAAGGCAAGACAACTTAATTCCGAAATGGGCGCACTTAAAAGGGATGAAATAATCGGAGCTGTTCTGGTTTTTTGTGCAATTGCTTTCATGTCCTTACAATCTTTTGTTCCGGCATTCAAACCTTTCAACAAATCAGCTGTTATTCTTGTTTCAACGATTCTTTTTTTTATCTCGGGTATCTTGGATATCAACGACCTTGAAGAGCTTCCCTGGAATATTATACTTCTCTTTGCAGGCGCCATGAGTATAGGTTTCTGCCTCTGGCAGACTGGCGCAGCCCAGTGGCTTGCAATAAACTGGCTGAGTTTTTTCAAGGATTCACACTGGTTTGTTTTTGTTATGAGCATAGCGGTTTTCGTACTTGTCATGACAAATTTTATAATGAATGTGGCTGCTATCGCCATATCTTTGCCAGTGGCCCTTGTGGTTGCTCCGTATCTCAATATCGCTCCCGAGGTAATTCTGTTTGTATCTCTTGTCACTGCAGGCATGCCGTTTGTTCTGCTTGTGGGAGCAGCGCCGAATGCTATAGCCTATAATTCAAAACAGTTTACAAGCGGTGAATTCTTTATGGCAGGCATTCCTGCGAGCATTATCCTTCTGGTCGTTCTTGGATTTGCAATACTTGTGTTATGGCCGCTCATGGGCATGCCGGTTCTTCTGGCTCGCTAAATATATGCCATGCAAAATACATTCTTCCGAACTCGAGCAGGAGTCTGATCATGAATAACTTTATTGTTAAGGACCTGATGGTTCCGCTTTCTGAATATGCAACCGTTCAGGAAGGATCAACGCTGTTTGAAGCTGTTCTCGCCCTGGAAAAAATTCAGGAGGAATTTGATCGTGAACATGCCCCTTACCAGCATCGCGCCGTTTTGATTCTAAACCGGAATAAAAAAGTTATCGGCAAACTGAGCCAGCTTGGAGTACTTCGCGCAATTTTGCCTCAAAATGAACGTAATCAGCAAATTGAAGATATCAGCCGCTTTGGGTTTTCAGCGGGACTTACTAACAGTCTTAGGGAGAAGAACCGCCTGGAAGAAGGCATTTTGAATGATATTTATAAAAAGGCCGTTCTGATGAAGGTGGAGGATTATATGCAGACACTTTCCGAAGGCGAATATGTTGATGAAAATACTTCTCTTGATACAGCCATATACCAACTGGTTACCGGAACACATTTGTCCTTGATAGTGACCAGAAGGGATGAAATCATAGGCCTTTTAAGGATGTCAGATGTGTTTGCCGCTGTTTTCCATGCGATGAAAAGCGGCGAACTAACTGAATAGACAAGGAGCGACTATGCAGGCATTGGAAAAGCTTCGTGACCGCATTATTCAGAGGGTCAATATCAACCTGAGAGAGCTCGGTTTCGATGTGACTCCATACATGCATGAACTTACTCCAATCAAGCAAATGGTTAAGTTTTATGCATTTTATGGAATTACGCCGCACCATCCGCTCAATTTTCAATTTACACACTCAAATTTGGCCGGCAGCTATTTTTTAGGAAGATGCAGGGTGACAAACTCGCTGCTTTACAAAAGCGACATCCGGGGAGATGAACTTAAAAAAGAAGGCTCTGTGTTTCAGTTTCAGCAGTTTGAAATCCCGATAAACCGGGATGAACATATTGATATCGAAGATAGTTTTCTGATCAAAACCCTTGTCCATAATTATTCTCATGACCCTGAAACTCTTGAAAAATTCTTCATCAAAGATACTATTTCCATGCATTATGCCAATATCCATGGATCACCTTCGGACGGATGCTTCCTGGGCCCTTTTTCAACCGTTGACCTGACCACAATGCATGATTGCGTAGTTGGTACCTTTTCTTATATCCAGGCGGGTGAGATCAGCCATATTAAAGTCGATCCCGGAACCGTCTGGATCCGAAGCTCCGACAAATTCAATTTTTTGTACCGGTATGAAAAGAACCACCTGGACAATTATATTAATTTTACTGCCGGCAACCGGCCAAAAGGACCGCTATTTGACTTCGTGGAAGATAGGAAGAAAGACTTTGAGCAGATTTTTGCTATGGTCAACATCGATCCCCCCCGGTCGGTTCCCGGCAGCGCCTCGCTTGACCGGTATGCGGTTATAAAGCCTCACACCAATATAAGCGAGAATGTGCTGGTTGCCCAGCGGGCCTATCTTCAAAACTCGTGGCTCGGCAAGGGCGCCAACGCTCAGGAAAACTGCTATATCATAAATTCCCGGCTGGAAGGATTTGATATAACTGCCCATGGCGGAAAAATTATCGAAGCGGATTTGGGCAAAAAAGTCTTTGTCGGGTTTAATAGCTTTCTGAGGGGAAGGCCCGACGCCAGGCTGACCGTAGGAAAAGAGAGCATCATAATGCCCCACACCATAATCGATATTAGCGATCCTCTCACAATTCCGCCTAACCATATAGTCTGGGGGCTGGTAAGAAACAAGCACGATCTGGAAACCAGCAGTATGCCCTTAAGCGATTTTTCCGCAATAGAAAAAAAATTTTCGCTGGGAAATATGATCTTTGAAGGCAGCGGCGCAAGTTTTGTTTCAGCTTTACAGCACCGAATCGAACATATCCTGGAAGCAAACGGCGCGTTCTTCAATGGCGCTGAAAACAAGGGACATGCACAAAAAAACCAGAGCATATCCTTCAACACGATTCAGCCTTATCCGATGGGCAAACTTAAAGGATTGTATCCTTCGATTATTATACAGCCTTAATAAGATCCCGTTGCTGTGTTATAATTTTGGCCATACCCATATTGAACCAAAACGCGAGTGCATTTCCCGACCGCTCTGCGGCGGGGAGCTTCAATGTCAGAAGAATTATAAGGTATACTGAAATTTATTCCGCACAAAAAATTCCGGAGATTAAAGCCGGGGGGGTACGGAAGATCCGTTTCCGGATGGAAACTATTTAAAATAAGTCAGCAACGCATTAAGATATGTAAGCGGATGGGGCGGGCAACCGGGAATAAACAGGTCAACCGGGATAAGACTGTCTAAACCTTTCGAGACTTCCGGACTGCCGCTGAACGGACCTCCGGAGAGAGAACAACACCCTGCGGCAATCACAACTTTAGGTGATGGCACTGCTTCATATGTTTTGAGCAAGGCTGTCTTCATATTGCGGCTTATCGGTCCGGTGACAACAATCCCGTCTGCATGCCGGGGAGAAGCCACAAAGTTGATGCCAAATCTGGCCAGATCGAAAAAAGGCGTCGCCAGCACGTTCAGGTCTGCTTCACAGGCGTTGCATCCTGCGGCAGAGACCTGTCGAAGCTGCAGAGAACGTCCGAAAAGAGCTTTAAAGTGCTGACTGGCATGCCGGGACAGGTCAGGCAATCTGCCGGCGGTCCACAAGTGTTCTTTTAGGGAAACGGCTAATTCAAAATTCCTGGAAAACGAGATAAATTTTCCTTCAGAAAGACGTTCACAGGTTCCACAAAAAACACATCGGCCAATATCGATCATTTTACGCTGAGGGTCAATTGCATTCTGCGGGCAAGCGTCGGCACACTGCATGACTACATCGTCCGGGGCGCTCAAATTGATAATTGGCAGACCGCGGTAGCGGGAAGACAGTTCGATCTTTTCTTTCGGATATCGGCTGGTTCTATAGCCCTGTTCAAACCTGTTTTTAAGCGTCTTCAGCATTGTGTTTTCTCTTCAATTTATTATTCATAAAAAATCTTTGTATGCTCACTATTCCGACACTCTCCATAATATATAGAGTAACTCTATAGATCAAACCCGCAGTAGGACAGGTTGAAACTCTTATTGTTTAGGGGAAAATCAGAAATTCCGGTATCCCGCAAAGCCATAGCCAGGCCGTTCCAGTTATGAAAAGAAGGATCCTTGACCTTGTAGCGGAGTATCTTACCGGCGGCATCCGTCAAAACGCAGTGAGATAACTCGCCGCGCCATGCTTCGTTGACTGTCACGACAAAAGATGATGGCGCCGGATTAAAAGAGCCGCTGACGACACATTCTGTTTTAACATGATCTTTCAGCAGAGACTGGATAATAGAGATGGATTCCAGTACCTCATGCGCCTTCAATTTGGCCCGGGCGTAAACATCTCCGGCAAGCTCAACATGTTCATTGATATCAAGAAAGCGATAATGCTCGGTAGGAAAATTACGCCGGGCATCATATGCAATTCCGCAGGCGCGCGCTGCCGGCCCCACCAGACCAAGCTTCTCTGCATCCAGACGGCTGACGGCCCCGCAATTCTCAAAGCGCGATAGAACGCTGTGTGTGGAGAATAAAAGATCGATGACGTGTTCAACCTGGGGTGTAAGTTCATTTATTCTTTCCGTAAGCGTTTTGCGGTTCTCTTCGGTCATTTGAAAACAAACCCCGCCCGGGCGCACAAGCCCTTTGCCGAAACGGTTTCCGCACAGCAAGAGGGTCATGTTGAGGAAGTCGCCCCGCATCCGGCCGCAATAATTGGCAACAGGCAGAAAGGCCACGTCGCCGCTTAAGGCGCCGAGGTCTCCTACATGATTGGCGATTCGTTCCAGCTCCTGTGCAATCGTCCGGATAATACGCGCACCTCCGTCGGGCCTTACATAGGCTAATCCCTCAAGAGCCTGAGCCATGCACAGGCAGTTGCCTATAGCCGTATCGCCTGCAATTCCTTCGGCTATAACAGGCAGTCGTTTGAAATCGGCATTGCACATCAGATTTTCAACGCCCCTGTGCTGGTATCCAAGTTGTATTTCCAGATGCAGCACACGCTCTCCGACGCAATTGAACCTGAAGTGCCCCGGTTCAATCACTCCCGCATGCACCGGCCCCACGGCAACCTCGTGAACCTCCTCACCTTCTACCGTGTAGTAGTCATAATTGCCGGGAATATCCTGTGAGTAGTTATTCCCGAAAACATCCGGCAGACCGCGGCTGTTGGCATGATATCGAACCATTTTCAGCCAGGGGTGGCCTTCCGGTCTGATGCCGAACTGCTCGGCCATTTCCCGTTCAAACATGTGGAAAGGCTCACTTTGAGCAGAAAAAGCAGGATAATTTTGCGGAACATCGCAGCTGGCTGCAAGCAGAAGTTTATCTGTCCGGAAAACGGCCATCAGACTGACCGCGCTGCCGTCATTGTATGCAAAATAGTGGACGATCTTGCCGCCTTCACCTATGATGGCAAGAACTTCGTGTGAAAATTCGTCAAAAGCAAGGCGTGGAATGATATCCCTGGCTATTGCCTTGCCATTTACAATTTGTTTAAAAACCGTTTTCATCAAAATACTCCACCGATTACGGTTACAGCCTGGGTTATGGTCCGGGACAATATATCAGGAACCCAGAAACATAAAAACAGTGACGTCAAAAGCAAAGTATACTGTGGCCAGACCATGCTTGCGATCTCTTCCATTCGAACGGCTGTGCGATACCCCTCAAAAGAAATTTTAAGAGCATGATTGGTAAAACCTGCAAAAATGACACACAGGCTGACGATAAAAATTCCTGCTCCAACATAATGGCCGTTGCTGAAAGCGCCCATAACGATAAGCAGTTCTCCGATGAAAATGCCGAATGGCGGAAGCCCGGCAATACCGATAAATCCGCAGAAAAAAGCTATGAAAGTTCGTGGCATCCGGCGGACAAGACCCCCTGTGTCTTCGATCAGCCGGCTGCCGAAAGCCAGCAGAATGTTGCCTGAAGTTAAAAAAAGAGACGATTTGATAAGGCTATGGTGAATCAGGCATAATATGGCCCCGTAGGCGCCCAATCCCCCAACGCCGGTTCCGAAAGCTATAATGCCCATATTTTCAATACTGGAATACGCCAGGAGTCTTTTATACTCGGTCTGTTTGAGAATAAACGTTGCGGCGGCCAGCATCGATATGAGTCCGAAAACCATCAAAATCCTCCCGGAAAATGACTCCAGACCGGCAGCAATCATGATCTTGTGGGTTTTAAAAATTCCAAGATACGCACAGTTGAGCAACACTCCGGAGAGAAGCGCCGAAGCCGGGCTAGGCGCTTCGCTATGGGCATCAGGCAGCCAGGTATGCATGGGAGCAAGTCCCATCTTCGTGCCATAGCCCACAAGAATGAAAACAAAGCCGGCCTTGAGCCAAAGCGGATCCAGCTGCCGGGCTGAATTGGTGAGGGCGGAAAAGGATACCGGCACATGAACATTTCCCACATCCATGGCAAGTGTAATCAGCACCGATCCCAGCAGGGCAAGGGCGATTCCTACCGAACAAATCAGCACATATTTCCAGGTGGCTTCGAGAGAGGTGGCCGTCCGGTGAGTAAAAATCAAAGGGGCGCTTGCAAGAGTCGTTGCCTCTATGGCAATCCACATTACCATGATATGGTCCGAGAGGGTAACCATGGTCATAGTTGATAAAAACAGGAGCATGGACCCGGTAAAAATGTTTTCAGAACGGAGATTAGATTTTTTGAGATAAGCTGTTGTATAAATTGAAATAAGAAAAAAAAGCAGTGATATGACGATAAGCGACAAAAGACCTTCTGGAGTCACTGCAAAATAGGCCGGAAAAACCGGTTCCGGCCACCCGGTCCAAAGCATGAGAGATAAAATAAGATGAACGGCGCCGGTAAGAACCAACAGAGTGCGTCCTTTTCCGGGGAGAACAAACGCTACAATACCGGTAAGAAACGGGATCAGAAATACAATTTCAACCATGAAACACCTATTCCTTTAGTGTTCTGAGAAGCGACGTATCTACGCCATCAAACTGCTGCTTTATATTCTGCAGAATAACTGCCATGATCATGACTCCGGCCAGCACATCAAGAAGAATCCCAAATTCCACGATGTGGTGAACGCTGGTTGAAAAAGTGGTTCCTACGAGATAGATCCCGTTTTCCATCATGATATAGCCGAGGACCATGGCAATGGCGTTACGATGCCCCATAAGCACAAACATACCGCCCGCCAGAAGAGCAATGGCAGTGGGCATCAGCAGGACATGATTGCTGATAGCAGGCAAATTGAATCTATCGCCTATAAAGGCCGCTGCGGCAATTAATCCCAGCCATGCCAGCATGGATGCGTGTTGGCCGAATATGGGCTCTACTTCCCGGCGAATGGCGACCTTTTTAATGGCCAGATAAATACTTAGCGGAATAACAATTCCCCGAATCAACAAAGTCACCAGGTTAAAGGCTATACCTGAAGCGGAAAGGTTATGCCCTATTAACAGCGGCACGATGGACACCACGATTCCCTGGAAGCCTATTACCCTGATCAATACCGGAAGACGGCTTGAACCAAAGGAAAGCAAAATCGACAGCAGCACAATAGAAAGAACAGTATCAACCAGATGGGTCATTTCAAGAACTCCAGGGTAACAATGATTGCGAAAAATGCCAGAGCAAAAGAAGTCAGGATGAATTTGGGAACTTTATCCATTTTATACCGGGCCATGACCGATTCAGTAACACCCACCACCGCGTATACAACCAGAAGAGCGGCAATGAACTGGCAGCCGTTTAAAGCCGGATGGTCCGGATTAAACGGGGCAATTAGACGGCTGACGACAGCTGAATAGAAAAAGAGCTTGCAAAAGGAGCCCAGTTCTACGAACCCGAAATCGGGCCCGCTGTGATCCAGCACCATAACCTCGTGGATCATGGTCAGCTCCAGATGGGTTGCCGGATCATCTACAGGAACTCGTGCATTTTCGGCAAGCAGGACAATAAATAAGGCAATTATAACAAACAGCAAAGGCGACCCTGCCGTCTGCCAGAGACCAAGAGGAAGGCTGCCTGATAAATATGCGGCAAGGCTTAAATCGCCGGTAAGCATGAAAAACAGGATCAAAATCATAAAGAGAGTCGCTTCGCAGATAATTGAGTAGTAGGCTTCCCGGGCAGCGCCCATACCCTCGAAAGGAGAAGCGGTATCCATAGCAGCGGCAATGGTGAAGAAACGCCCCAGCCCGAGGAGATAAATAATAAAAATAACATCGCCATGAAACGACAAAACAGGCCGGTAACCGGCTAAAGGCAGAAACATCAAGGCCATTGCGGCAGCACATAATGAAATGACAGGACCCAGCTTGAATATTAAGGTTGTGCTGGTGCTGTATACCGAACCTTTTTGAAAAAGCTTGATTATGGTATAATAATGAATAAGGATTGGCGGACCCTTTTTCCCACCGAAAAAGGCCTTCACCTTCAGAATGACCGCTGCAAAAAACGGCGCCAGAAGGATCGCAAGGAACCAGAGTATAATGGATATAGTCATAGATCTGTCTCATTCATAAAAATTTAACTTGTTTACTCTTCCCTGCCCTGCCATCTCCCTATTTCCTGCTGCCGGGCTATATGAAAAACAGCAAAACAATGATAGCTAAAAGAATATAGCCGATATAAAGATGAATATCACCGTGCTGAATCCAGCGAAATTTTGCGAATAAAGCCAGAACAGGATCTACAATAACGGCGTTCATATACAGCTCAGCCACATCATTGATCTTGCTGTGATAGCGGGAGTGGCCGGGAAAGCAGCCTTCTATCCTGGCGTGCTCTTCGTGCCGCGGAGCCACCGTCCAGAAAAAAGCAAGAATCGAGGAGGCATAAGATGAACCGGTGTATTGCATTTTGGCGGTAGGTTGCGTAAATCCGCACCCCCAGGTACCGGATTGTGTTATCGTTTTGCCCCGGTAGAGGAGAGTGCGAGCGGTCAGTGAAACAATGATCAAAGCGAAGAATATCGCCGAGACCCTGGTAATATTGCCGGTAAACCGAATAAAGGGTTCAAGCAGCGCAGGCTCAAACCCTGTTCCGATAGCAGATACCCCGTGGATCGCCATAAGAACAAACGTCCTCGGAAACACGCCTACCAGAGTGCAGATTCCGGCCAGCACCAGCATGGGAATCAGCATGGTCAAGCCTTTCTCATCGATATTTTCCGCGGCACTGCTGCGCGCCTCACCCTGGAAAACCACCCCAAAGACTTTGGTGAAACAGGCCAGAGCCAGTCCACCGATTACGGCAAGACTGATAATTGCCAAAAGGATGGGTATGAAAGCCGTCCTGTTCGGATTCATTCCTTCAAAGCATCCGAAATAAATCAATACTTCACTTACAAACCCATTGAAAGGAGGCAATCCTGAAATAGCCAGAGATCCTATCAGAAAAGTGGTCCCGGTTATTTTCATTTTTTTCAGAAGCCCCCCCAGCGCATCGATGGCAAGTGTGCCTGTCTTATGAACCACCATGCCCGCTCCCATGAATAACAGCGATTTAAAAATTGCATGGTTGAGTACATGCAGCATTCCTCCTGCAAAACCCAATAAGGCCATCAAGGGTTTACCTGATGATACTCCGATCATGCCGATACCGATACCGATCAGAATGATCCCGATATTTTCAACACTGTGGTAAGCCAGCAAACGTTTGAGGTCGTGCTGACCGAGAGCGTAAACCACTCCGAGGACTCCTGAAATCATGCCGGCAAAGAGCAAAATTTCACCGAACACCGGCGTGTGGAAATCAAGCAGGGCATACATACGCAAGATGCCGTAGATCCCGGTTTTGATCATAACTCCGGACATGACGGCTGAAATGTGGCTAGGCGCAGCGGGGTGCGCGTGAGGAAGCCACACGTGGAAAGGGAAAACGCCAGCTTTTGAACCGAACCCGATAAAAGTGAAGATAAACACCACCATTTTGGCCGCGTTCGTCAATGCAGCCATCTCTTTAAAATCGAAACTGCCGGTACAGGAATATATGATCCCGAAGGCCGCCAGAATAAACATGGCTCCCACATGGGAAAAAACAAAATAGAGATATCCGGCTTTGCGGTTTTCTGCCTTATGATGGTTGTATATCACCAGAGCAAAAGAAGAGAGGGACATGGTTTCCCACAAAAGCATGAAAGTAATGATGTTTGTGGCGGTTACAACCAGAGCCATGGAAGCCGTCAGCAGACTGAAGAAAAGATAATTAACCGCTGTCGCCCGTGGCTTTTCCTCCTCGTGCATATAATGGAAGCTGTAAATTGCTGCCAGCATAGAGATGCCAAAGATAAGGACCAGAAAAAAAGCAGAGAGAGCATCTATTTGAAAGGATAAGGTAAAATGGCGCAGATAATAAATCGAGGCACTCGCCGGTACCGGGTGGATCAATTTTAACGCGGCATCACACAGGCCCAGGAGACATCCGGATGCAATCAATAGGGCGCTGGCCGACTTCATCAGGATGAAATGCCGGTTCAGAAACAGGGCCAAAACCCCACCTGAAACTATTACAGTAATAGATAGAAAAAAAAGATACACGCATTCCTCTCTTTATAGCGCTTCGGCCCGGCCTGTTTCATGCTCGCACTTTTCCGTCTCAGTCCTCATGCGGTATAAAACGAACAAGCAAACAGCCGACAACCGTTGAGTCAAGTGCTATTATTGCATAAATATCTACAAGTCAACAGCCTTTATTCCCCCTCCCGGCACCTGCACTTACAAGAATCTCTTTATAAAACAATCGCCTGGGTCTTACAGCTTGAGAAAGAATCTTTTTCGTTTATCGTTTTCATTTATCGTGCTTGTTGACGTTGAAAAAAGCTGCTACTTTTGCAAAAGCATAAAAATTTACTATGGATATCGCATGCAAGCACTTGATAAAAAAATATTCGGCACTCTCTTTTTTTCAATATTTACGGCCGTAACAGGCGTTGGAATAGTCGTTCCGTTATTGCCCGTTTATGCCCATGATCTTGGAGCAAGCGGGCTTTATATAGGGCTGATATTTGGCGCCTTTTCCCTCTCAAGAACAATCCTGCTTCCATATTTCGGAAGATTGTCCGATAAAAAGGGGCGAAAGCCAGTTATTGTCGCAGGCCTGCTCTTCTATGCAATAGTGTCCGCCGCATTTCTCTTCTCAACGGACATCAAAACCCTTATCCTGTTCCGGTTTATACAGGGTATTGCTTCGGCTATGATTATGCCTGTTTGTCAGGCATATGTCGGAGACATAACTCCAGTGGGAAAAGAAGGATTCTTTATGGGTATGTTCAACATGTCCATGTTTTTCGGTTTGAGCATAGGCCCGCTTATCGGAGGCTTCGTTAAAGATTATTACAGCCTTGACACAGCTTTTGCCTGCATGGGCT
This sequence comes from Desulfobacteraceae bacterium, assembly GCA_003818505.1. Taxonomy (GTDB): domain Bacteria; phylum Desulfobacterota; class Desulfobacteria; order Desulfobacterales; family RPRI01; genus RPRI01. The sequence goes on from RPRI01000030.1 coordinate 25,797, forward strand.
TTCTATCGTTAACAGCATTTATAATAAGTCTTTTTTTTCTTCCTCCCACAATCACTGAAAAAGCCATGGCAAACAAAAAGAGCCCAAAAAAGTGGAAACATATAATAGGCGACCGGAATATTGCAGGTCTTTTTATTTTCAGATTTGCCTATACGGCGTCTATCGGAATAATATGGTCCTTTCTGCCGGTTTTCACAAATCTGGAATTTTCCCTTTCAGGTTTCTCAACCGGCATACTCGTCACTCTGGGTGTTTTAATCAGCGGGATACTGCATACTCCTATGGGAATTGCAGCCGATAAATTCAACAAGCAATTTCTTATTGCAACAGGAGGATTTGCTGTTGTATTTTCCATGCTCTTTTACGGAAAAGCCGAATGCTTTAATGACCTGTTGTTTGCAAGTATTCTTTTTGGTATCGGAGGCGGCATCTCAATGCCTGCACTCATGGCCATTGCGGTATATAAAGGTAAAGAGACGGATTCCATGGGATCTGTTATGGCACTCATAACAACAGCTCACAGCCTCGGCATGTTGATCGGATCATTGGCGGCCGGCCTGATAATGGATATGTTCAGGCTCCGCAAAGCTTTTTATTCCGGAGCCGGCATCATGGTAACTGGCATAATATTATTCCTTTTCTTGATGCGTGACAGCACTAATTATCAAAGACAATTATGAGCTTGCCGCAAGTTGACAAAATCGTTTTTGATATTATTTTTATGTTGTTATTTTAAAAATTAACCACAAATCTTCTTAATTCATTTTATCCGGGAACATAATGGCAAACAAACGCGATTACTATGAAATCCTGGGTGTTGCCCGAGATGCTACACCTGAAGACTTAAAGACTGTATACCGAAAACTCGCATTAAAATACCATCCGGACAGAAATCCCGGCGATAAGGAGTCGGAAGAAAAATTCAAGGAAGCTGCCGAAGCCTATGAAGTGCTCCATGACCCCCAGAAAAGAGCCCTTTATGATCAGTATGGCCACCAGGGACTCGAGGGCACAGGCTTTTCGGGATTTGGCGGATTTGATGATATTTTCTCAAGTTTCAGCGATATTTTCGAGGATTTTTTCGGGTTCGGCGGCAACAGGCGCTCCCGGAGCAGGACCCAAAGAGGGTCGGATCTTCGTTATGACATGACTTTAAGTTTTATGGAAGCCGCCTTCGGAATAGAAAAAGAGATTAACCTGGAAAAAACCGAAACATGTCCGGATTGCAGCGGAAACGGCTGCGAGCCTGGCTACGGCCCTGAAACCTGCCGCCAGTGCGGCGGATCGGGACAACTATCCAGAAACCAGGGTTTTTTCACGGTGAGAACAACATGCCATTACTGCAGAGGGGCAGGCCAGACAATAACACATCCATGTAAAAACTGCCGTGGCGCCGGCAAGGTGATCATAAATAAGAAGGTATCGGTAAAAATTCCTGCCGGAGTAGATTCAGGTTCAAGGCTGCGACTTACGGGAGAAGGAGAATCCGGCTCATTTGGCGGACCAAACGGCGATCTTTATGTTTTTTTACACGTGGAAGCCCATGAATTTTTTGAACGGAATGAGAATGACGTTTATTGCAGGATACCTATCTCTTTCGTTCAGGCAGCTCTTGGCGATACAATCCAGGTTCCGACCTTAAACGGCAAAAAAACAGTTGAGATTCCGAAAGGAACTCAGCCCGGTGATATGATACGTCTGCAGGGCGAAGGCATACCTCACTTAAGACACAAGAGGCGGGGAGACCAGATAGTTCAGATAAATATAAAAACACCCGTAAATCTTACAAAAAAGCAGGAAACCCTCTTAAAGGAATTCGCAAAACTGGAAGACAATAAATTCTCCAATAAATTAAAAAACATCCTGCAGAACGCATCTGCGGGTTCTAAGCCGTAGTAATAAAATAACTGTGACATTCAAATGTCGCGCCGGCATAAGGAGCCGTAACGAAATAGTCAGGAGTGTAGTTGGTTATTTCGTAACGGCTCCTAATAAATAAACAAAGGATTAATCAAAATGTTTGAACTAAAAGTTATAAATCATTTTTCTGCTGCACATCAGCTTAAGCTTGTTGCCGCAAAATGCGAGAACCTTCATGGTCATAACTGGAAAATAGAAGCGTGTGTAACTGGTGAAAATCTGAACGATGCCGGAGTAATTATGGATTTTGGAATAATCAAAAAACATGTTTCTGAAATAATGGCGGCTCTTGACCACAAGTTTCTTAATGAAATCGGCTGGTTTAAAGGCTTAAATCCATCGTCTGAAGTAATAGCGATGCGAATAGCAAGAGAGCTTCAGGCCAGAATAGAAGACCCTTCGATAAAGGTGTCAAGCATAACGGTATGGGAATCCGACGATGCATGTGCAAAGTATATATGTTCTTAAACAACAACTATTTTCCGGCCCTGTTTATCAGAGTCCATTGATTTAACAGCTCATCTCTTGTCACAATGGAAGTTACGTCTTCCACATGTTCGTTTATACTTTCAACGCCTCCTTCCTGACGATCAACAAGTATTACCGCTTTAATTACATCCATGCCTTCTGAACGAGCCCGTTCTATGGCTTTTATTGTTGAACCGCCTGTTGTTGCAACATCGTCTATTATTACAACCCTGCTCCCCTGTTTTAAATCGCCTTCAATCCACCGGATTATGCCGTGATCTTTCATGGTCTTCCTGATTGAAAAGGCATTTACCGGCTTTCCTTTCAACCCTGAGGCAAACGCAGTAGCAACAGAGATAGGGTCTGCTCCGAAGGTAAGACCTCCGACACCTTCTGCGTTCAAATCCCTTATTGCATCAAAAACCAGATGGCCGGCAAGAAACATGCCCCGTGGGCTTAGCGTCACCGGTTTACAATTAATGTAATAATTGCTCATTCTTCCTGATACAAGCTTGAATACCGGTTCCTCGCTGTATTTAAATGATTTACGGCACAGCAGATCTATAAGTTCCTTTTTCATAATTGATTTATGACCCTCAAGTTAAGTCAAACAAATTGATTTATATAAATCACTTATTCTGTTTTTCCTGTCAAACACTATTGGCGGTTTCGAATTCCTTGTATTCTTCGTTGAAAAACCGTGCTTTTATGAGTCCATAACCACAGCGTTTGCATGAAGCAGTGTTCTTACTATGATACTGTCAATAAAATGTTGATTTTAACAGGCTCTTTAGATATAAAAAAGCCCCCACCGAAAATGGAAGAAGCTTTTTATGGGAATCGGCAGAGGCTTTGAGCAAGGAATACTCTTAAAGCATTCCTTAAAGCTCAAATCACAAATAGCAATTAATTTAAATCAGGTCAAATAAAACTCTTTAAAGGAGTTAATTAAGATTGTGTCTATTAATATCAAAGTAAAAAACATGCTTTCAGCACATCTGGTTGTTCTTTTTGTTTCGGGCATTATCTTTTATCCTGCCGGCGCTGCGTATTCCGGTGAAACGCCGGAGGTATTCACTCTGGAACAAACGATTCAAACAGCTTTAAAAAACAACATTGAGCTTCAGAGAGCAAAAGAAGATATCAATGCTGCAGCTGCATCAAAAAATGCTTCCAGGGCCAATTTTTTACCCGTTTTCACCGCTTCCTATCAGTATAAGCACAGTTATGAAGAAATTTCCAGTCCTCTATTGGGCATAACAACCCCAGAGAATGACTATCTTTTTGCTGCATCAATTACCCAGCCTCTTTTTGCGGGTTTTTCAATTATTAACAGTTATAAACTTGCGGGTCTTGGTCTCGATGCGGCCGGTTTAAATGAAAAAATAACACGCCTTGAAATCATATACAGGGCTAATAAGGCATATTTCTCGGTTTTAAAGGCATTAAAAATTGAAGGGGTACTGCAGGAAACAGTGGAACAGCGTTCAGCGCATGAAAATGTAGCAAAAACCTTTTACGAAGTCGGTATGACTCCTTTAAATGATTTGCTCAAGTCACAGGTTGAACTGGCAAATTCCAGGCAGGAGCTCACGATAGCAAAGAATAACCTCGAATATGCAAAATCCGATTTCAACACGCTTTTAAGAAGACCCATAAACGCATCTGTAGATCTGGTTGATATTCTCAAATATGCACCGCTTACAAATGAGCTTGATTATTATCTTGCTCTTGCTCAAAAAAACCGGCTTGAAATCAAACTTGCAGAGATGCAAATCGAAATGGCTGAAAAAGAGCTTGCTCTTGCAAAAAAAGATTACTTTCCGACAGTTACTCTCACAGGAACCCGTTATCAGCGCGGAACGGATTGGGATGTTGACGGAGGCGACGGAATAAGCGACCCCAACAGCTGGAACATATCCGCAATCGCTTCATGGAATATCTGGGAATGGGGAAAGACATGCTTTGGAACAAAAGAAAAAAAGAGCCGGCTTCTTCAAGCAAAGTTTAAAAAAGATGAGCTCGCAGATAAAATCTCGCTTGAAGTAAAACAGTCCTTTTTGAAAACGAAGGAATCCGAAAATAATATTTTAACCGTGCAAAAAGCAATCGAACAGGCAAAAGAAAACTTAAGAATAAGCCAAGAGCGCTATAAAGAGCAGATAGCAACTTCAACAGATGTGCTTGACGCCCAGACACTTCTTTCAAGAACTATGACAAATTATTACAATGCGCTCTATGATTTTAAAATTTCAAAGGCGTCTCTCTACAGGGCAATCAGCATGGAACCCGAGGAATGAACAAAGGAAACAGTGAAAACTTATTAATAAGAATGTTTCATGTCTACAGGCGCTATGGCAACCATTCAGCCTTGTTCGATATAAATCTGGATATACAAAAAAACGAGCTCGTCTTTATAAACGGTCCCAGTGGTGCCGGGAAAACCACCCTGTTAAGGTTGCTCTATCTGGGAGAACAGCCTTCTGAAGGTCAAATCCTGATAGATGGAATAAATTTGTCAAGATTGACGAAAAATAAAATTCCGTTAATGAGAAGGAACTTTGGATTAATATTTCAAGATTTTAAATTGATACCGTCAAAAACAGTGTTTGAAAATGTTGCTCTTGTTCCTGAAGTTGCCGGTAGATCGGGACGACTTGTACAGAAAAAAGTAAGCAGTGTGTTAAGGGCTGTCGGAATGGAGGATAAGCAGAACGCTTTCCCTCTCACGCTTTCAGGCGGTGAGCAACAGCGCGTTGCAATTGCGAGAGCAGTGGCAGGTGATCCAAAGATCATTCTTGCCGATGAACCGACCGGAAGCCTTGATGCCGAATCCGCTGGAATGATAGTGGAGCTTTTGAAAGAATTTCATTTACGGGGATCCACAGTAATTATAGCAACCCATGACACGGAACTGATAAGAAAAACAGGCGGTAGAACGGTTTATTTAAAACAGGGTCGCTTGCATCAGCCAACTTTACAATAAGGAGCTCTTTACTCAACATGAGATCACGGTGGCGGACAGGGGCATGTGCTGATGTGTTCTGACGAATTATAGCTGCGCCTTCGATTTCGGCAGCAGATCCGCATTAATCAGTTTAATACAGCCCCGATTTTGCCAGTCGTTAGAAATTCGATATTTGATATTCGATAATTAACATTATCCTTGCCGGCCCCAAAGGGCTTTTTATATGAAGATCTCCTTTTGCCGGGTTATGGCATGCAAAGAGCAGAATAAATGATACGTCTTTATTTCAAGCACGCATTTCGGGATATAATAAAAAACAGGTTGTTAAATGCAGCCGCTGTTATAACAATTGCTTTTTCCGTAGTCATTACAAGCTCTTTTATTCTATTTTTTGTGAATTCGACAGATATGCTGAACCTGTGGAAAAAAGGGATAAAAATAATGGTTTATCTTTATCCTGATGTTCCGACTGAAATTGTTCCTGAAATACAAAAGAAACTATCAGGAATGTACGGAGTTCAGGATGTCAGGTTTATTTCAAAAGGAGAGGCTCTCGAGATACTGAGGGGGCAGATGAAAAAACAATCCTCCCTGCTCGAAAATCTGAAGGAAAACCCTCTTCCTGATGCATTTGAAATTCGTATGATTCCTTCATCACGGCCCTGGGAAAAAACAGAAAGCCTTGCGGCACAGATAGGCACCATACCACAGGTTGAAGAGATCGAATACGGACAAAAATGGCTTACAAGATTTTCCTATATCATCAAGATCTTCAAACTGACCGGTTACGCTTTCGGAATTCTTTTTTTTATAGCTTCGGTTTTTATAGTCGCTAACACCATACGCCTTGTTCTTTATACGAGACGTGAAGAAATTGTCATTATGCGCCTTGTCGGAGCTTCCGATAGTTTTATTAAAATCCCTTTTTATATTGAATCCGTAATACAGGGAGCCCTTGGTGGAATCATTGGACTGACGCTCCTTTTTATTGTTTATCTATCCATTTTATCAAACGTAGATCAGGGTGTAACATCCGGTTTAATTAATGTAAAGTTTTTCTCTCTCGGCATTATGTCTTTAATTCTGCTCTGCAGCATGTTTACAGGATGGCTTGGTTGTTTTCTGTCATTAAAAAATTTTTTAAAAACCGTATAATTCTGGCCGTATGGTTTTTGCTTCTTATTGGAACAGCCGCTTACGGCGGAACTGCTTCCACGGAAACAGGAACGGTGGTTTCCGATATGCTCCACATGAGAAAAGGGCCTGATAAGAAACAACCCAACGTCAAGATTCTTTGCAGGGGTGAAAAGATAACTATAATCAAACATCTTGACGGCTGGTTGAAAGTATCACACCAGGGCAAGGTAGGTTATGTAAGAAATAGAAGCATCTATTTGAAGATTTCGAATCCTGTTACAAAACCCTCACCCGAAAAGAAAACAGTCATAAAACCATCCGGAGATATCGACCACCTTCAGAAAGAGGCCGCAAGAATCAATAATAAAATTGAACAAAGCAAAGCCGCAATAGTAACCATCACAAAAAAAGAATATCTGGTCATAAACAGCCTTAATGAACAGGAGATTATAATCAATAACATACGGCAGAACATTTCCGCCTTAAGAAAGGAGCTCTCGGCAATAAATGGTCAGATTGAAAATATCAACAATGAATCAAAAGCAGTTACAGATGAAATAGAAACTCTTGAACACTATGTTTCAAAAAGGCTTATTGCTCTTTATAAACTGAACTGGCTCGGCAGAATGCATCTTCTTGCATCTGTGGATTCTTTGGAAGAATTTTTTCAGCGCAGAAAGTATCTTGAACTGGTTTTAGATTATGACAAAAAAGCCATAGACAAACTTTTCGTTAACAGGAAACGCCTTGATCAATTACAGGGCAATCTGAATGCGCGGCAGACAAAGCAACAATCAGGCGAACAGAATCTTGAAAAGCAGATTCAGAATATCACGGTTGAAAGAGAAAAGCGAACCAAGCTTCTCGAGGAGATCCGAAACAAAAAATCCCTGGAAATTGCAGCTGTCAAATCTCTGGAAGAGGCTGCAAGGACTCTTGAAGATGTCATAAAATCCTTAAATACCGAAACAGGCAAAACGGAGCATCCTGGCAATGCTTACTTCAAGGGGCTCGGATCATTAAAAGGGTTGCTTAACCAGCCAGTAAGAGGTAAGATAGTGTCATCTTTTGGAACTTATACCGATCCGAAATATTATGTTGTAAATTTCAGAAGCGGGGTGGCTTTCGAAGCTGAAAGAGGTGAACCGATTAAATCGGTCGTTGCTGGAAAAATTATTTATTCTGGCTGGTTTAAAGGTTATGGAAACATGATTATCATAGATCATGGTGAAAGTTATTACACTGTATACGCCCATCTCGAAGAAAACTTCAAATCAAAAGGCGACATGGTGGAAACCGGAGAGGTTATAGCAACAGCCGGCGATGCTGGCTCTTTATCCGGACCCGGGTTATATTTCGAAGTACGGCATCGCGGAAAGCCCGTTGATCCGGCCGAATGGTTTAAGCCGTCGTAAAAAACAACTGCGCCATTTAAAAGGCGAGAACGGCACAAGGAGCCGTAACGAAAGAACCCGGAAAACAACAGTTATTTCGTAACGGCGACTAAGAAGGGATAGAGGGAGAGAAAATGAACCAAAAGAAAAACAGTAATATAAAACTATGGATAACGGTTATACTCGCTGCGGTTTTTTTAACTGCAGGCGCCGGTTTTTACCGTGATCTTTCTGCCAGCGGCGAAGAAACCTATAAAGGCCTGAAAATATTCAGTGATGTGATTGAAATAATCGAAAACAATTACGTTGACCCGGTTGACACCAAAGATCTCATACAAAAAGCCATCCAGGGCATGGTTCATGGCCTGGATCCGCATTCTTCACTGCTTCCCCCCGAAGCCTACGAAGATCTGCAAATAGATTCTGAAGGAGAATTCCCGGGTATCGGAATACACATAACACTCCAAAATAATTTTATTACGGTTATTTCTCCAATTGAAGGAACTCCGGCGTTTAAAGCAGGGATAAAAGCAAAAGATAAAATCATCAGGATAGACGGGGTTACTCCCAAGGATCTTAGGGAAGCTGTAAGCAAAATGAGAGGTCCGAAAGGGACAACTGTTGTTGTAACCATATCAAGGGAAGGAGAAACCGAACCGATTGAATTTACCCTTGTGCGGGATATAATTCCAGTTGAAAGTATAAAATCCGTATCAATTAAACCCGGCTACGTCTATATCTGGATAACAAACTTTACAGGAAACACAACTGATGATTTTATTAAAACTTTGGAAAAATTTGAATCGGGCGCCGTTCCCATGAAAGGCCTTATACTTGACCTTCGCGACAACGGAGGAGGGCTTTTAAATCAGGCAGTCAAAATTTCAGATATATTTATAGAAGACGGGAAAATTCTCTCGATAGAAGGACGGCATAAAAAAAATTCGAAGATATATAATGCTCATCCGGATAAGGTGAAAAGAACATACCCGATGGTGGTTCTTATCAACGGAGGAAGCGCGAGTGCTGCGGAAATTGTTGCCGGAGCTCTCCAGGATCATAAAAGAGCGCTTATCCTGGGAACAACATCTTTCGGAAAAGGATCTGTTCAGAGTGTTGAAACATTGCGTGACGGGTATGCCCTTAAGCTTACGATTGCAAGGTATTATACGCCGAGCGGGAGATCCATACAAGCAAAAGGCATTGAACCGGACATAGCATTAAGGCATAAAACAACTGGTGATGAAAGCGGTTTCGATGACGATGGCATGCTTAAGGAAAAAGATCTGAAAAATCATCTTGATGCAAATCCTGAGGAAAAGAATAAAGATAAAGAACCCGGTTCAGGCACTAAAAAAGATAAAGAGAAAAAAGACCCCCTGAAGAAAATAAAAGTGCGCGAACCGGATTACAGGCTCGGCCCCCTGACAAGTGAAGGGCTCAAGTCGGATAACCAGGTAATGCACGCACTTGAAATACTCTTAAGTTATGAAATTTTTAAAAACAAGTTAAACCCTTAGGAAGCGTCATGAAATATCCATTACCTTTCTGAGCTTTTCGTCAGGAGCCGTTACAAAACAATTACATGTCTGGCCATTTTGTTATGGCTCCATATTCTGGATACAAAAAATTTATAAAACTCGCGGGAAGACATCTTGATCTATGGCAAAAAGAAAAAAACCGAAGAAGGCCGTACAGAGATCGAAAAAGCCGGGGGATTTTAAAACAAACATCAGTAAGATTTTCGCGGGATTCTTCATCCTTCTTATTTTTGTTGTCGGAGCAGGCTTTTTTGTTGATTACTATATATCAAAAAAGCCTGCTGAAAAGAAGGAGCCTGTTTTAAAACAACCTGTTTTTGAAGTCTACCCGAAAGAGGAACGACTTTCTGTTAAAACTCCCTCAAAAGCAACAGCACAACCTGCCGGATCTTTGCCGAAAGTTGCAATTATAATTGATGATATGGGATACGACAAGGATATGGCAAAAAACTATCTGGACCTTGACGCTCCCTTTACTTTTTCTCTGCTTCCTTTCAGTCCTTTTCAAAAAAGCATAGCCGCGGCGGCATACAGTAAAGGGGTTGAAACCATGCTCCATCTTCCCATGGAGCCGGATGAATATCCCGATATTTCCCCGGGCCCCGGAGCTCTTCTTACATCCATGTCACCCGACCAGCTTATAAGTCAGCTCAACAAAGATCTTGATGACATACCTTTTGTTAAGGGCGTAAATAATCACATGGGTTCAAAAATGACCAGTATAGATACACAGATGTATCAGATTTTTTCCGTCCTGAAAAAAAAGGGACTTTATTTCGTCGACAGCAGGACCTCTGCAAAAACCCTGTGTAAGCCATCGGCAAGGCTCTTAAAGGTTTCTTTTGCTGAAAGGGACGTTTTTCTCGATCACGTACAGAAGCCGAAAGAGATTCGGGAACAGATAAATAAACTGGTAGACCTTGCTAGGAAACATGGCGAGGCTGTTGCAATAATGCATCCGTATCCCGAAACATACCAGGTTGTTCAGGAAATGCTTCCTTATCTGCGGAAAAAAGTAAATCTTGTTCCGGCTTCGGAAATTGTAAGGGAAATAAGCTGATTTTCTGCATAATCTTTTTTGACTTTCAATTTTTTCCCGTTTTCTGTATAAGCCCTTTCGCTTTTTACAGCAGGACACCACGGCGATTGACAGAATAGTGTTCCGATTGGACCGCGAACAAATTGTTTAGGTTTGGGTGCGTGAGCGGAATATTTTTGTGTCAATTGCCATATAGATTTATTGTTAAAAAAGCGTACCAAGGAAAATATATGTCTTTATGTCTGATGGAAGGTAATGAGGCCGTTGCATGGGGAGCCGTTGCTTCCGGATGCCGCTTTTTTGCCGGATACCCGATTACCCCGGCTACAACCATCTTCAATACTCTGCTTAAAATCATGCCGCCAGCGGGCGGCATCTGCATGCAGGGAGAAGATGAAATTGCATCGATCGGATACTGCCTTGGAGCCTCAATGGCAGGCCTCAAAGCAATGACCGCAACTTCCGGACCCGGCATAAGCCTTTACAGTGAACAGATTTCATTTGCCATAGGCAGCGAAATTCCGCTTGTAATCGTTGATGTTCAGAGATTAGGGCCGTCAACCGGCTCGGCAACGAAGGGGGCGGACGGCGATGTTCAGTTCATGCGATGGGGAAACAGCGGGGGGTTGCCTGTGATTGTTCTCGCGCCTGTCGATGTTGCGGATTGTTTTGTTCTGACAATGCATGCTTTTAATCTCGCAGAAAAGCTCAGATGTCCTGTTTTTATCGCATCAAACAAAGAAATCGCAATGACAAAGGAAAGCCTTGATTTTGAATCTCTTGAAAGGCCGCCGGTTATTGACCGAGCCCGGCCCGGAAATAAAGATTATTTTCCTTTCACCGTCAGGGAAAACAGCCTTGTACCGGAATTTCTTCCCATTGGCGGCAGTCGGTTGGTCCGGCAGACCTCCTCCACCCACGGAGATGAAGGATATATAACAACAGATTTCAATATTATTTCTCGGTTCCAGAACCGGCTGAAAAACAAACTTGAATCGGAGGTCGGTTCCTTTGCTTTCCATGAAAGCTTCATTGAAGAGGAGGCCAAGAGTATTATCATAACTTATGGAGTAACTGCCCGCGCCGCAAAAGCAGTTTACAGTATACGGAAAAAAGAGGGAAGGCCGGTTTCTCTTCTTGTATTAAAAACTCTTTGGCCTGTTCCGGAAAAACTAATACGGGATAAAACTGAAAAAGCAAACCGCGTTTTTGTTTTCGAGATGAACATGGGACAATATTACGGAGAAATCATGCGGATATTGCCGGATAAAAAGGTTGATTTATTTGGCCAGATGGACGGCAGGCTTATATCTCCGAGGCAGATAATGGAGGCTGTCGGCAATGGATAGCTTGTTAAATACCGGCAGGCCGCCCGTATTCTGTCCCGGATGCTCCCATGAGCGTGTTGTAAGGGCTCTCGATAAAGCTCTTTCAAACATGAAGATTACAGGTGATAAGGCAGTCATTGTAAGCGACATAGGGTGCTCAGGCCTTTTTGACACTTTTTTCAATACACATGCTTTTCATGGGCTTCACGGGCGCGCATTAACCTATGCCGCTGGCATTAAAATGGCTCAGCCTGCTTTAAATGTGATAGTTACAATGGGAGACGGGGGACTTGGAATCGGAGGCGCCCATCTGCTTGCCGCCTGCAGACGTAACCTGAATCTTACCCTCCTGATATTGAATAACTTTAATTTCGGGATGACCGGGGGCCAGTTTTCCGTTACAACTCCGCAGGAAGCACAGGTAGGTTCTGCTTTCCTGAACCGTCTTGAAAAACCGTTTGATGTCTGCTCTGTAGCCCGTTCTGCCGGCGCGCCTTATGTTTCCCGCTGCTCAAGTTACCTTGATGATTTGCCTTATGAAATTGAACAGGCTATCCGGTTTGAGGGTTTTTCGCTGATTGACATATGGGGAATCTGTCCGGGCAGATACACAAAGAGAAATAAATTGACCCCTCAGATGATAGATGATTCCATTGCAGGCAATGAACCCTTTACTGGTGTTATAACAGACAACCTGAGAAAAGAATACGGGCAGCATTACAGAGAGATCGCTTCCGGTCTTCAAAAGATTGCGCCGCCCGTAGGAATTAATACCGAATATGTTCCTCCTGAAGCAGGGAGACGGGAAGTAATAATACTCGGAAGCGCGGGGCAGAGGATAATAACATCCGGGGATATTTTATGTACCGCCGGCCTGACGGCCGGTTTAAAGGTAACCCAGAAAAACGATTATAACATTACTGTGTTGCGCGGACCTTCCATCAGTGAAATAATCCTCTCTCCGGAAGATATCGGTTTTTCAGGAACAGATAAACCCTCGGTTATAATCGCGCTTGCGCATGAAGGGGTTGAAAAAAGAAAATACCTTTTCGGTAATCTTGATAAAAATACGCTGATAATAAGGGTCAAAGGTGTCGATATCCCCGACACACAGGCAACCGTATTAGATATTGAGTTAAAAGAGCAGGGATTTAAAAATCAGGACTGGGCATTGGCCTCCCTTGCAGTAATGGCCAAGCTCAATAAGACTGTTTCTTTTGACATGCTTGATGCTGCAATAAAACATGTTTTTAAAGATAAGATTCTCGAATCAGCCCTTAATCTTATCAACAAGGCTAAAGTTCAAAAAGCGTGATTGACAAGCGACTCTTTTTTCTGTCATAAAACAGTTATATTGTAGCTTAAAATATTTTAGAACAGGAGGAATTGAAGATGCATTTTGCCCTATCCAAAGAACTTGAGATGCTGCGCAAAGCCGTGCGTGAGTTTGCAGCAAAAAAAATCGCTCCAAACGCTGATGAATGGGATAAAAACCATTATTTCCCTTATAAAGAAGCATTAAAACCTATGGGTGATCTAGGGTTTTTCGGCACCGTTATTCCTGAAGAGTACGGCGGAGACAACATGGGCTGGCTGGCTGCGATGATAGTCACCGAAGAGATCGCAAGAGCATCAAGCTCCTTAAGGGTTCAGATAAATATGCAAACCCTGGGTTGCGCATACACTATCTTCAAATACGGAAACGATGAGACAAAAAAGAAATACATCCCCGGACTTGTCAGTGCTGACTATGTGGGCGGCTTTGCAATTACCGAACCTGATGCCGGGTCTGATGTGATGTCGATGGGTTCAACTGCGGAGGATAAGGGCGATTATTACCTGCTGAACGGATCAAAAACATGGATTTCAAATGCCAGTTATGCAGATGTTGTAATTTATTACGCATACACGGACCGTGCGGCAGGCTCGAAAGGCCTGTCAGCTTTCGTTGTTGAACTGAAAAATTTCAACGGCGTCAAGACATCCGGCCTCGATAAAATGGGCTCACACTCATCCCCCACCGGTGAAATATTTCTCACGGACACAAAGGTTCCAAAAGAAAATATGCTTGGAAAACCAGGCGATGGGGCCAAAATAGTTTTCAGTTCTTTAAATCAGACGAGGCTTTCTGCTGCCGCAGGAGCAGTCGGGCTTGCCCAGGCCTGTCTTGATATAGCAATCAAATATTGCAATACCCGGAAACAATTCGGAAAATTAATCGGCGAGTTCCAGATGAACCAGGACATGATAGCCCAGATGTCGGCGGAAATCGAAGCCGCCCGTCTTCTTGTTTACAAGGCAGCCTGGGGCAAGGATCAGGGAAATCTCAACAACGGCCTTGATGTGGCGCATGCAAAATACTTTGCCGGAGAGGTCGTGACAAAATGCTCTATCTTTGCGATGCGCATCCTGGGAGCCTACGGCTACTCGACCGAATACCCCGTAGCCAGATATTACAGAGATGCACCAACATATACAATGGTCGAGGGATCAGCCAATATCTGCAAGTGGATTATAGCCCAGGATCAGCTTGGAATAAGAAAAGCAAACAGGTAAGGATTACCTTTAAAATAATTGGTTATTCTATGAGGATTCGAAGGTTCCGGGATTAAAACTATAAGAAGAGATGAACTGAGAAAAAACCTCGAGTAATTTATTTTGCACGGAGTATAAATTTGAAAGACGATATCGTTGAAAAAACAAAAAAAACAGCGGCGCTCTATTTCAGGGATGTGACAGGCGAAAGGCCTTATGAACTCTGGAAAGCCTTTGATAAAGGGCTTGCAAATGATCTTTCTCTTTTTATCACAGGCCAGATGTACGCCCGGGAAAAAATTCCTCATCCTACAAGACAGCTAGTTACTGTTGCAGCTCTTACTGTTTTATCCCGGCTGGATGAATTAAAGCTTCATATACAAGCCGCGCTGAATGTCGGCTGTAAGCCGGAAGAGATAGCGGAAGTGATTTTTCAGACCTGCATATACGGAGGTGTGCCTGCAACAAATTCCGCATTGAAAGTATTAAAAACAGTTCTCGAAGAAAAAGGGTTATGGCCGGTTGCATGAGCAACCTGCAAAACCGTCAAACATGATAGGTCGTAATGTTTATTGTTGTCTGAAACAATATCCTGTTGTATGCGGAAAGAATTAACGAACCGTGCAATTGTTGCACGAAGCCTTTGGCATTAAATAACCGTACCATTTAAATGGCAAGAACGGCATAAGGAGACGTAACGAAATGTTCCAGAAAGTAACAGTTATTTCGTAACGGCTCCTAACTGTATAAACACGAATGTTTTTTAACGGGAGTTAGACCATGAAACCTTATTTTAAAAAAATGCCTGATTTCGGCAGGGGACTTTCAGAGGGCCAGAAAAAAAGCAACACGGAGAATGTTACACAAATAAAAGAGGTTGAAAACCAGGTTAAAGCCGAGATTGAAAAGGTAAAAAACGCAGGTATGTCAACCGAAAAAATAAATGAAAGAGGCGAGATGACCGTCTGGCAAAGGCTCGCATACCTGGTTGACCCGGGAACATGGTGCCCCCTGCACACCATCTTTAATCCCACGAATAATCCTGAAGGAACCACCAATGTTATTGACGGTCTTGGTAAAATATCAGGCAAATGGGCCGTTATCATCGGTTTTGACAACAAGGTCCTGGCCGGAGCCTGGCTTCCCGGACAGTCTGAGAACATCCTGAGGGTCACCGATTTGGCCAAAAGACTTCATCTTCCCCTTGTCTGGCTCGTAAACTGCAGCGGAGTCAAATTACCCGAACAGGAAAAGTTCTATGCCGGCCGCCGTGGAGGTGGAACAACATTCTTCAGACACGCAGAACTTGAAATCATGGGAATTCCTATTTTAGCCGGTGTTTACGGCACCAACCCCGCCGGCGGAGGATACCAGTCGATAAGCCCTACAATTATATTTGCCCATAAAAACTGTAACATAGCGGTAGGTGGAGGCGGCATTTTAAGCGGGATGTCTCCCAAAGGACACTTTGATCTGGAAGGCGCTGAAATGCTTATTTCCTCTGCAAAACAGTTCAAAGCCAAACCGCCGGGGTCTGTTGAGGTTCATTACGATTCAACGGGCTTCTTCAGATATGTTTATGAAGAAGAGACAGGCGTTCTTGACGGCCTTAAAGATTACATGAAAGATATGCCTGCATATAACCCCAAATTCTTCAGGGTGGCAGAGCCGAAAACCCCTAAATTTTCAGCCGACGACCTTTATTATTTGCTTCCTTTCAATCAGAAGAGAACTTATGATTTGAAAGATATTCTGTCACGTCTGGTTGACGGCAGCGAACACATGGAGTACCGCCCTGATTACGGCCCGGAAGTATATACCGGATTGTGCAAACTGGACGGGTTTGTGGTCGGGTGTATCGGAAATAATCAGGGCCTTCTAAAGGAAAACTATCCCGAATATGCTTCTTACCCGGGAATCGGCGGAAAACTATACAGGCAGGGCCTTATAAAGATGAATGAATTTGTAACCTTGTGCGGAAGGGACAGGATCCCCATTATATGGTTCCAAGATACTTCCGGAATTGATGTGGGTGATATAGCGGAAAAAGCCGAACTCCTCGGGCTTGGTCAGTCCCTCATTTATTCCATACAGCAGACTGCTGTGCCTCAGCTTCTGGTTATCTTAAGAAAAGGCTCTGCGGCAGCCCACTACATTATGGGCGGGCCTACAGCAAACAGGCACAACGCTTTTACAGTGGGGTTAGCCACAACAGAAATTTACGTTATGCATGGCGAGACAGCCGCAGCAGCTACTTATTCACGCAGGCTTGTAAAGGAAAAAGCCGCCGGGAAACCTCTTGAACCTATAATCGACAGCATGAACAAGCTGGCGAAAGAATATTATGACTATTCAAGACCTGCTTACTGCGCAAAACACGGTCTTGTTGATGAAGTAGTCAATCTGTCGGATTTAAGAAAATATCTTGTTGCCTTCACGGGCGCATCTTACCAGAATCCAATTTCAATCTGCCCGCAGCATCAGATGCTAACTCCAAGGTCTATCAAAGGATAAGGGTGATTGGGGAGAACTGGTGTTTTATGAAACAATGGAAATGCACCGTCTGCGGATATGTTCACACAGGCCCCGAAGCCCCGGATAAATGCCCGGTCTGCGGCGCCGACAAATCAATGTTTGTTGAAGTAACCGCTTCGGATGCTGTTCCGGAACAAGCTCCTGTAACCGGGGCAAAGGAGGTTTCTGCAAGATTGCCTGCAAGTTCAGTTATCACCAGGCTTATTAACAAATTGCATGCTCATCCCATAACAGTGCACATACCAAACGGGGTCATCCCCGTAACCGTACTCTTTCTTGCTGTTGCTATTCTTTATAAATCCGACAGTTTTGCGGCAGCTTCATTTTATAATCTGACTGTTGTCCTTTTAGCCATGCCTGTTGTGCTTTTTACAGGCTATGTTGAATGGAACACAAAATATCAGGGCTCTTTGAGCTTGTTTTTTATAACCAAAATATCATGTGGGATTGTAGTGTTTATATCAGCCGTTGTTTTATTTGCCTGGCGGGCAATGGATTCAAATGTTACAACAGGTCCTGACAGATATCTGTTTTTTCTTCTTCATCTCATAATGCTTGCTGCGGCAGCAATCGCCGGACATCTTGGCGCAAAGCTTGTTTTTAAGGACTGATTGCAGCGTGGAGATTCAATCTTAATAGGGAGCTTATGAAAATTATACAATATACCGAAGTCAATCCGGTTATTTTTGACAGCGGCATGGCTAAAGGAATAGCGGCAAGGGTTGTTATCGGCAAAAATGACGGGGCGGATAATTTTTGCATGAGGATTTTTGAAGTATCGGCTTCAGGCTGTTCGCCGCGCCATTCGCATGAGTGGGAACATGAAATATTTATTCATTCAGGAACCGGTGAAGTTTATAATAACGGCAAATGGACTCCTGTAAAAGCCGGAAGCATTGTGTTTATACCCGGGAATGAAGAGCATCAGATAAGAAACGCAGGCAGCGAGTTACTGGTTTTTGCATGTCTTATTCCGTCAAACGCTCCTGAATTATAATTGACCTCGGATGTCAATAGTGGACACCAAATCTTTCATGCTGCCAACCGGTCTGCATAGAATCTTTGTTCATATGCCACAGGTGACAGATACCCCAGTCTTTTCTGCTTTCGTTGCCTG
>RPRI01000031.1 GCA_003818505.1 Desulfobacteraceae bacterium
CAGGGATGTCAAATTTGAGGACCTGCTGGGGCGGGATGAGGTGCGACTGGATACGGATCTGATTGGTCGGACTTATCGGAGCAAGCGAATCCTCGTTACCGGGGCAGGGGGGTCCATCGGTAGCGAGTTGGTTCGTCAGGTGGGCCACTACAACCCCGGTGCACTTGCCTTACTCGATTTTTCCGAATTAAATCTGTTTAAGGTCGAGTACAGGACGCGCCGGCAATTCGAATACATCCCTGTTCAGGCTTATCTTGTAGATATTCGCAATGAGGCCAACCTGCGGAGGATGTTTTCAGAGTTCAAACCGGAAGTGGTTTTTCATGCTGCTGCTTATAAACATGTACCTTTGCAGGAGCTAAATCCCTGGGAAGCGGTTTTAAATAACGTTTTTGGAACGCTGAATATGGTTAAAATCGCAAAGGAGACAGGGGTGAAGCGGTTTGTTCTCGTATCAAGTGACAAAGCCGTGCGGCCGACGAACGTCATGGGGGCCACAAAACGGGTGGCGGAGATGTTCGTGGAGTGCATAAACGGCGAAAGTGGTTGTCGGTTCGTGGCTGTTCGGTTCGGCAATGTTATAGGCAGTTCCGGATCTGTTATCCCTCTCTTCGAAGAACAGATTGCAGCCGGAATGCCTGTTACGGTGACACATCCTGAGGTGACGCGCTATTTCATGAGCACTGCTGAGGCTTCACAACTGATACTCCAGGCGGGGGCGATGGGCGAAGGGGGAGAGATATTCATACTCGATATGGGCAAGCCGGTAAAGATAGCGGATATGGCAAGGGACCTTATTCGCCTGCACGGTCTGGAGCCGGAAGAGGATGTTCCAATCCGGTTTGTTGGATTGCGTCCCGGGGAGAAGCTCTTTGAGGAGCTTATTACCGAAGGCGAAGGGATTGTCCCGACGACTCATGAAAAGATTCGCGTACTGCGGGGCAGGCACTGCGAATTTACGCAACTCAACGAGAAGATTGATGCCTTGGTTGAGGCGGCACTGGCGTATGATGCTCCCATGATCAAGGCCCGTTTGAAAGATATCGCCCCCGAATATACCCCTCAATAACAGGATTCCTTTTAAACGTGTCTGCGTCAGACTCAAAACTCAACACACAAAACACAATCGAAAGGAGTCAAGTCTGCTTTCCCCCCCTTTTATCTTATGGTTTTAAAAAAAGTAGTTTCAAAGAATCCTCCAGGTTCCCGGCGCCGGAGATCAGAGTTCGGGTGCGGGACATGAGACGGGTTGCATCCTTTTTACTTATTTGCATATCAATTACAATATTCATGCTTCTCATTCCGGGGAATGCAGGGGCTGATACCTTAAGGGGAATCTATGGCGCTCCGGCCGATCTTTCTGATGATTCACCTTTTCGCAAGGGCGCCACAGCTGAATCATCAGGAGTAAACGCTGTATTTGTTTCGCAGAAGAATGATGCGGTCAGACGGTACAAGGAGCAGGGTTTCAAAGTCTTTATTTCGGTAAATGCGTTCGGGGGTAAAAGAGCATGGGATAAATATCCCGATTCAAGGCCGGTCAAGGCAAACGGGAAGAAATTGGGAGAAGATAAGAGCGATAAGGGACAGGAAGGGACATGTCCAACCCATGTAAAATGGCGTGAAGATCGCTTAAGACACATAAAACACCTGGCGGATGTTCTCGGAAAAGATCAGGGTATTGACGGAATATGGCTTGATTACATACGCTACCCGGGATTCTGGGAAACCCAAAAACCGGAAATTCCTGATACATGCTATTGCGAAAGATGCCTGAATAAATTCCAGGCGGACAGAAAAATCATAATCCCTCCCGGCAAAATAGCCGGAGAGGCCGCTTCATGGATAAATAAAAACTGCCCCTATGAATGGATGGCGTGGAAGAAAGAGCAGATAAATTCATTTGTCAGGGATGTCAAAGCTATACTTGCGGTACATCCGGAAAAGATCACACTCGGTCTTTTCACGGTTCCCTGGAGAAAAGGGGAGAAGAATAACGCGATATCATACCTGCTTGCCCAAGATTCTTTCCTTTTATCCGAAATCGCCGATGTGGTATCTCCCATGCTTTATCACAAGATGTGCGGGCGTGATGTGGACTGGGTCGGAAGAATGACACAGTACTACAAGGAGACAGCAGGGTGCAGTGTATGGCCGATAATTCAGTCACATGACCTGAATCCGGACGAATTCAAAAAAGCCGCCGAAAATTGCGGAAAAGCCGGAGCGGACGGAATGCTTGTTTTCTCCTGCGGCGGTATAAACGATTCGAAATTTGAAAAGAAAAAGATGTGGGAAGCTTTAAGGGATTTTGAACCTCAGGAAAATCTCATAATCAATCCGGGTTTTGAACCAAAACAGGGAAGCGTTTACCCGAAAGGATGGAGACCCGGAGAATCTGAAATTGATCCAGCCTTAAAGAGCGTTTTTACAGTCAAGAAAGCGGAAGAGATAGATAAAGATGAGAATATGCGGAATTTTTATTCCCTGGGAATAAGCTCCGGATACGGAAATGACGGAAAATGGACAGGTTCGATCAAACCTTCCGGTTGCCGGGATGATGAAGAGTATATATTCTCGGGTCTCTTTTACCGCGATAACTGGAAAAACAGCGTATATCCATCCGTGACTCTTTTCGGAGAAAAGTACTATCTTGATAATCACTGGAAAACAAAAATCTTTCAGCCTATAAAAGTTCATGTAAAGTGCAGGGAAAAGGCGGATGCCGGGTCCGTTGTTTTTGCAAATGAGAATCCGGGTGAGACTTTTTATGTGGGAGCCCCGAAACTCGCCAGACACCATTCTTTTTCAAATAAAGCCGGAATGAATGAAGGTGAAAGGAAGCAACAATTCTACAAAAACTTCTTCCCGATAGGAGTGTACGGCGCTGATATGGATAATCTTGCCGAAATAAAGAGGCTTGCCGTAAATACCGTAATTATAGGCGGGGAAGGGGAGAAGCTGAAAAAGACCATTGAAAAATGCCATGAGATCGGCTTAAGGTATTTCCTCTCCGTCCCGCATGATCCAGACAGGCTTAAACCATATCTTGATTACCTGATGCCACCGACTTTCCCGGGGGATAAAATGAAGCGGGAAATATTAAGAAGGCATGACGCGGCCTTTTATGTAAATGATGAACCGGAGCTCACATCGTTTCCTGCAAACAAGGCATCGGATATTTTCGAGCTTATCAAGAGCAGGATCCCGGAAGCTCCTGCCTGCATGGCAGTGGTGAGGCCTTCGAATTGCCGCGAGTATCTTGAGGCGGCCGATTTTTTCATGATGGATCAGTATCCTGTTCCGAATATGCCGATGACCTGGCTTTCTGATTCGATTGACAGGGCTTCTGCAATAGCCGGGAATGAAAGAATAACAGCAGTAATCCAGGCTTTCGGAGGAGAAGCATATGAGAGTGCCGGATGGCCGAGAATTCCGACATGGCGCGAGATGGACTGCCTTGCCTTTCTTTCGGTTGTCCACGGAAGCAGGGGGATATTTTTCTTTACCTTTTCAGAGATCGGAAAAACAAAAAAGGGGCGGGAAAGTCTCGGACGTGTTGTCGGAAGGCTGAACCAGGTTTATCCATGGCTTCTTGAAAATAATCTGGACATAAAAGTGCCTGTTGATATGACTTCAGGCAACAGGTTTGATCCTTCCGGGCGTCCCTCCGTGCATTGCTGCGTTAAAGCAAAGGGTGAAAAGCGGCTGATTATGGCGGTCAATTCAATCGGAACCCGTGTCGAGGCGCAAATCGGGGCATCGGCAGCGGCAGGGAACGGAAAAAACGCCTTCTTTACAGAGGTCTTCAGCGGGATAAAATTTCCGGTTATTGACGGCAGAATATCCGTTAAGTTTGATCCCTATGAAACTAAGGTGTTTTTAAGCGACAAATGAAAAAGGGAAAGTATCGACCATAATCGAAACTATTTGACAAAAGCCAGGTAAGACCACTCTTTTAAAACAGTTTATCAAAACCCTGATCGAAAAAGCCGTTTCTGAAAAAGAGATTTTCTACCTTGCTCTTGATCACCCTGTTTTGTCCGTTATTCCAATATCGGAACACGTCAGGAACATGCGGAAGCTGTTTATGCATGACCGGGACAGAAAATTGTATCTGTTCCTCGATGAAGTTCAGGAAAGTTCTCAATGGGAAGCTGAGCTTAAAAGTCTCTATGATCTGGAATCGCTCAAAATATTCTGTACAGGTTCCACATCATCTCTGATTTCGAGACAGGCAGGAAAACTGACAGGCAGGCAGATAGTCAGTACTATATTTCCCTTAAGTTTACAAGAATTTATCCACTTCAGAGGAGGTAATCCGTCCCTTGCTGAGGATTATAAATACGAAAAACTGGCGGATGATTATCTGAATATCGGAGGATACCCTGAGCAGGTTTTAAATCCTTCCCAGGAATATATGGCCAATCTGTTGGAAGATATTATTGCTCGTGATCTGGCCCGTCTTCATCCGATCAAAAAGTCTTATGTCCTGAAGGATTTGTTGAGAATTATAGCCGCTTCAACAGGGTCACGAACCAGTTTCAATAAATTATCCCGAATCCTCGGCCTGTCCGTTGATACAGTAAAGGAATACGTCGGTTTTCTTGAAATGGCATTTCTCGTAAAACCTGTAGGAAAGTGGACAACATCATATTCCGAAAGAGTTTATTCACAGAAAAAGATTTACCTTTGGGATAATGGCGTCAAAACACTGCTGACAGGCTCCGGCGATGAAGGGGGCAGGGCTGAAAATGCTGTGTTTCTCGCATTGAAAAGAAATAACATTTCCTGCGGTTATTATGCAGAAAGTGACAGGGAGGTCGATTTTGTCATCGGTTCAGTGACTGATCCTGTGCCGATCGAGGTCAAATACATAACCTCTTTTGACTGGAAGGAAAAACGATTTGATGGCGTCAGGCTTTTTATTAAACGCTTTCCAAAAGTTAAAAATATCCTGCTGATTACAAAGAGTGTAGAACTCACAACCGCAGCAAATAACGTTACCATCCATGTCGTTCCTCTGTGGAAGTTCTTGTGCTTTCCAAAGAAAAATCCTGTTACTGCCGCTTTCCTTTCTTAATTCATATTCTATCGGTAAATCAATCTTCGATAATGCACCCAAATAGCCTATTAACAAGCTCTTATCCGCCTGCTGCCAGTTTTTTACCCAGATCGAAAGCCTCCTGCATAACCTTTTCATTAGATCGGATCTGACCGGCGTCCATTGCGCACCCATAGACCATCCCTACAATATTGGCTTGCGTATATGCATAGGCGTCCTGAAAAGTCCTTAAAGCATTGACGCAACCGGAGGTGAAAGAATCTTCGTCGCCATACGACATGGCGATGGCAATCCGTTTACCCCGGAAAGGATCTTTATGATAAGCAGGAAGCGCGAAACAACGATCCATGAAGATCTTGGTCTGTGCGGACATCGTAAACCAGTAAACAGGGCTGGCAATAACCCAGGCATCCGCCTCGATGAGTTTCAAATAAATGTCCTGCATATCATCCTTGATTGAACACCCCTTGCTGTTCTTCTTTTGACAGGCAAAACAGGCTTTGCATGGAGCGATGGCCTTGCCATGCAGATAAATGGTTTCGACCTTTGCCTTGGCCGATTTTGCCCCTTTTGTTATCTGACCCGCAAGAATAGCGCTATTCCCCTTTCTTCTCGGACTTCCCAGCATTACCAGAACCTTCTTTGCCATAAATATCCTCCTGTTTTGATGATATTATAAGATTATCCCTTAATTGAAGCTCCCCGCAGCAAGCTACGGGGAATCTTCGGCCGTAGGGTATAGCGTCTATTTTTAATTTGCTCGCTAACCCCGCTGCAAGCAGCGAGGAATGCGCTCGCTGTTTCGGTTCAATACTGTAATAATGATACCGTCAGGATGACGCACAGTAATCAACGTTTTTTTAAAGGTAATCAGCTACTTTGCAGATTGCTTTGCTGTGCTATTTTCTTCTTTTTCCTGAGATAGCGATGTGATATCCAGGGGAAATCTATATCCGGCCTTCTCGTAGATATCCCGGATCAGGATCAGGTCTGCAATTTTATCTTCACCCGGAATAATTTCGCCCAGCCATCGGGAGGTTTTATTCTGATTATCCAGATACCAGCAGATGATGGAAACATCGGCGGCCCTGGCGATATGCCAGAATCCGGTTTTGATGGTCCTAATCTTTTTGCGCGTTCCTTCGGGCACGATTGCCAGAAGAAACTCGTCTCTCGTTTTGAAAATCTCCACCATCTGTTCCACAACGCCCTGGGATGCACTGCGATTGACCGGGATGCCTCCTATTGCTTTTAGAATAAAAGAAAGGGGCCGGAAGAACCACTCTTTTTTTATCATGATATGGCCGGTTCGACGAACAATGCGAAAACCCGCGAAAGCCCTGACAGTATCCATGTTGGAAGTATGGGGAAATCCGATTATCACGTGCTTGCTGGAAAAATATGGTGGAAGCGGCTCAAAATGCCAGCCCATCAGGAAATAGATGAAACGTCCCACAAGACTCATTATTTGTTTCACATGAGATTCCTTTTGTAAATATTTTATGCTGAATCAAAATTCAGCAAATGCGAGGCACCATAGCATATTTACCTATTTCGGCTCAAGGCTGAAATCGGTAACTGTCTCTTTTCTAATTTGTGTCCATCCGTAAACCAAGTTCGGACACAGTTAACTTTCCGATTCGGAAATAAATAATTTTGGGCAAGCTCAAGGAAATCAAGGAATTGCGTGGAGACATACGCATAGTATGTCGCACAAGAAATCTCGCGGATTGACAAAGAGATCTCTCAAAATGGGCATTTCCGGATGAAAACTAATTGATTCCGAAATAACGGAAAGGTATGGTGGGGGAAAAGACGTGAGGCGGGAGGCGTGAGTCGTCAGAGCGGTATAAAGTGAAAAGTGAAACGTAAAAGGGATGAAAAATAGAATATCGGACATCGAATATCGAGGAACTGAACATCGAAGTGCGAAGTACGAACTAAAATCAAAAACTGAAAGCCAAGACACAAGAAGCAAAGAGTCAAAGGCACAGAGGCACAAAGGGAAGAGAATGAAGGCGTGAGAGCGAAATGCGAGAAGGGAAGGGGTAAGTTTTAGATAGTGAAAGCGGAAAAATCGGATAAAACGGCTTTTGTGATGCTGATGACGTCGCTTGTCATGAGCGTGATTCTTTTCGGGGCAGTTCATGCTTACACATACAGCTTCGTGTTTCTAATGATATTCACCGCATCGTTATTCCTTATTAATAAAAATATTATAAAAGACTTAAGAACCGAGAAATATTCATACAGTCACTTAAAAACCGATCTCGATATTATTTTCTATCTGTTTCTCTCATACCTCCTGTTTCAGATAATACTGCTTCCCGAATTCATCGTACGAGCGATCTCACCCGAAGCCCTTGCAGTCGGGAAAATGGCGCGTTCCCCTCTGCGCGCTTATGAGCAGGCAAAGAGCGCATGGTTTGCCCTCTCCCCGTATGCATATCCTGTTCGCCAGTCCTTTATCAGGATCGTTGCATACTGGCTGCTTTTCAGGTGTCTTGTTGAGACACTCAACACGAGAGCCCGCATAAACACTGCCGTTGCGACCATTCTAATCCTGGGTTCTTTCGAGGCGTTGTACGGTCTTATCGAGACCTATTCAGGACATTCGCATATTTTATGGTTTAAAAGAATCGAGCACATAAAAGATCTTTCAGGTACCTACATAAACAGGAACCATTTTGCCGGCTTGATGGGAATTGGCCTTCTCCTTGCCACAGGCTTTGCAGGAGCGTTATCTGAAAAGAAAAAGAAGCGCAGCGGGATTAAATCGAACTGGGAAAAGAGCTTCAGGACAAGGCTTTCGGAATTGTTCTCGAAAGAC
This sequence comes from Desulfobacteraceae bacterium, assembly GCA_003818505.1. Lineage (GTDB taxonomy): Bacteria > Desulfobacterota > Desulfobacteria > Desulfobacterales > RPRI01 > RPRI01. The sequence continues at coordinate 7,896 of RPRI01000031.1, forward strand.
CGCAACTATGCAAAAAAGATCCTGGTCATAACATCCGCTATTGTCATGGGCCTCGGGCTTATCCTTTCCGCTTCAAGAGGAGGAATGATATCCGCATCAATTGCAATGTTTTTCATGGGGATCATGTTTCTGTCCAAAAAAGAGCATCGCAGAAAAGGCTTTCTGCTTCTTACCATGTTCCTCGTCATATTCATCTATGCCTATAATGTCGGCATAGATTATTCGTTAAAGAGGTTCGACCATATTTCAGGCGACTATGAGACAAGGAAAAGATACGCTCTGAAAACATTTGAGATATTTGAAGATTATAGAATAACCGGCGCCGGAATAGGTAATTTTCAATATCTCTATCCGAGGTACCAGTCTTCCGAAGATAAAAAACAATATTTTATGTATGCTCATAACGACTGGCTCCAGTTTGCCGCAGAAGCTGGAATCACAGGATTCGCCTTATTGGTTACGTGCATTTCCATTTATATCTATTTTACGATAAAACGCTGGAGTGCAAGAAGCAATTCGTATTCGATATGTCTCGGCGCAGTCCCTTTGGCCGTTCTTGCTGCTATGGGGATCCACTCATATTCAGATTTCAATCTTCATATACCGGCCAATTTCATGATGATGGTCTCAATCGCTGCAATCGGTTACAGCGCTCTGAATCTTGAAAAGCGATATCACAATGAAAAAATCCGGTACAAGTATATCAGCCTTGATCTTAATCGAAAAGGAAAGCTCCTGCTGCTTTTTTTTGCAGGATTCATACTCTGGTCAGGGATATATTCTTTCCGCCATCTGGTTGCAGAGTCATTGATCAATACAGTTCCCAATTCAACATTGAACAGAGAAAGGTATCCTTCGCCAGGAAAGATCAGCGCTGCGATAACATGGGACGGCGGGAACGCGGAATACAGATTCAGGCTTGCCGAAAACCTGATTATCGCACGAAACAATGAACCGGATGATAAAATCAGAATTGAATATCTCGAAAAGATTATTGATGCCCTCGAGAATGCGGTACGCCTAAATCCCATGAATGCCGAGTATCATTTAAGGCTCGGCTGGGAATATAGCCATATGTGGGAAAAGCCCGACTACCATCAAAAGTGGATTCCAGCGGCGGATATTTACATGGAAAGGGCCGCATATTTTGCAGGAGAGAAGAATCCGAATCTCCATGTGGAACTTGGAAACTACTGGATCATGCGTTCAAAAACGGTTGATCCCTCAGCAAACCGTCTCTGTGATTCGGAATTCATCAGGGCCGGCTGGCATTATCAAAAGGCAATCGAGCTTGAACCGGCAGATAAGAAATTGAAGGATAAAATAAGAAAATATATCTGGAATTTTTACCCTGATGAAGAATTTTTAAAAACAGTTATCAGTTACCGGTGATCAGTTATCAGCCCACGATATTCGATGTGCGATATTCGAAGTCCGGCTGACGCCTCACGCCTTACGTCTCACGATTATTAAAATTGTTACTGCTATAAGAATGATTATGCAAAAAAGCGGATACCACTTAAAGAGAACAGGTTTTTCTTCGACTCCGGCCGTCCCTTCCGATTTTACGGAATAGATTATTCCATCCTTCTCATACCATGCAACGGCAAGAATCTTTCCTCTCTGGTTGATTGATTTCTCCTTTTCAATCACAACGGTTTCTTCAACTTTACTATTTGGAGGAACTTTGGTTTGAATTAAGGCATCTCCGGCTGTATATCCGTCAGAAAGGAAAAAGGCGATTACAGGAGAAAGAGGGCTGTTGCCTGAATTATTTATCGAAATCACCATTTTCTTTTTCGCTTCCATGAAAGCGCGCATATTGAAGAGAGGCGGTTTGAGTTCAAGGGAAAGCTCCGGCTTCTTATCCGTGTCTGATATTTTACATGGAAAAGGGAAATATTCAAAAATCCTGTGAGAGGTTCCGTTTTGCTCCTCGAAGCTAACTCTTGCAACGAGCATGTGCATGCCGGGTTTCAAACCGGGGATGCTTATGGTCTCATTAAATTTTAATATGCCGTCAGGGGGGTTATCGCCCAGATTGTCGAATTTCTGCGCCCAGTCTTCCATGAACAATGAAAGGGTTGCTCTATAAGCGGTTGAGTTTCCCATGTTTGCTATTTTTGCCTGTATGGCAATGTCGCTTTTTTTATTAACGGAGCAGGAGAGCTCGATTTTTGTGTTTATCACGCCTGCGTCGGCAACGGATGGTGTCAGGAATAATGAAAACAGCAGGATATATTTTAAATGATGCCACATATATTATATTTCCAAATTTATTTCATATTCGTTAGTCGTAAGTCGTAAGTGGTGTATCTGGTTTCAGGTCCCCGGTTTATGGTCTTTGGTCTGGTGTTTCTGGTTTTTAGTTTCTGGTTTCTTTATGCCTTTGTGCCTCTGAGCCTTTGCCTCTTCATCTTTTAACGAAATCTTATACAGCCCGTACTTGTGATCCTGTTCGCGCGCCGTCGCCACTTCGGTCAGGACATATTTTTCTTTTATGGCGTCACAGAGCCTTATGTTTCGTATATTTTTCGTGTTGCACCAGTAATTGTAATGAAAATATACATGTCCCTGGTATTTGCCGATGAGCTGTTTTATGAGTTCCGGCTCTTCAATGCCTGAATATGTCTGTATCGAATTTTGCCCCCATAGAAGAAACATGGCCGGATTCTGGCTTAAGACAATCGAGCGTTTAGGAATGTTTTGTATGAACTCCTTTGCGTATTTATGATCATACCTTGCGCCCCATGCTTCCTGGCCTTCACGATGCACCATGTTGAAAAAACGGACGGCTGAAAAGAGTATGAGAAAAACCATCAGAAAAATGCATGTGCTTCGGGGAGAAGGAATAAACGATTCGAGCCTTCTCCTGATCTCATCCGCTCCGGTTCCGGCCAGTATGGCAAGGGGGAGGAAGGTTAGAAGGGAAAAGCGCACATCAGCCCCGTAATGATAACTGCCGGCGTAAAAGAAGAGAAATATTCCGCAGAAAAGAATAAACCATGTCATAAGGCATGCCTTCTGCCTGATGCTTTCTTTCGAAAAGATAAGTCCTGAAAAGGCAAGAGTGGTAAATACGGCCGGAAACTCTTTGTTGTTTATATAAAAAAGTCCGTTTACGGAAAAATTGTTTGAGAAAAAAGAGAGGGCAAACTTGCTTTCTTCAGCTCCCCATGAGTGGCCGCTGACAGCATACAGATGCACAAGATGAGGAATGATAAGAACTCCTGCAAAGAGCAAATATGCCCAGAATTTTCTGTCGGCAAACAATCCCGGTGAAAAAAGAAGAATATATGCGGCAAGCACCGGTATTATGAGTCCGGATTCAGGCCTCATCTGGCATGAAAAGGGGAGTAGGGTCATGAGTAAAAAAAGATACGATGTTTTATAGGTTTTCAGATAAAGGATGAGCGCCAGAAACGATAATCCTGCAAAGAAAGCGGCTGCGGGCTCCGCAGCAATCGTGTTTCCCCACATCAGGTTCTGTGGAATAAGGCCGAATATAAGAGAGGAAAAAAAGGAGGCGTAAAAGTTGCCGGTCATGTGCCATGTTATAAGGTATGCAAGCATTACGGAGCCTGTGAAAAGAAAATTGTTCAGAAAGAAGGCATACAGTTCATTAACTCCGAATACCTGGAAAAGAAGGCTGATAAGATACGGCCACCCGCTCGGTTCCTTGTTGTATGAAAGGGAATGCGGATAATATTCTTCATATTCGAATGTTCCGTAGTTGCACAGTCCGGTCTGGGTCTTAAGCGCTATGTTCTGGCCGATGTTGGCATATATGTCTTCATCATAATAAATACGGTGATCCCGCGGAGCAAAAAAGGATGAGAGCATGAAGACTGCCGCAATGAATGCCGCGATCAATATTCCTTTCCTGTTCAGATAATTCTTAATATGCTCCCTGATGGCAGGAAGGCAGAATATGAGGGCTGAGACAACAAGAAAGAAGTTGATATGAAGATTGACCGGAATCCATTTCATCAGGATGTTCTCAAGCCCGGTTTTGCTGTAGTAGTCTATAAAATAAAGCAGAATGCCGATAACAACAAGATGCCCCAGAAGGAGAAGAACCGGAAAGAACCGGTTGTCAAAGAATTTACCGAGTCTTGTTTTCAACCAGGAAATCCTCCATGAAAAGATAGCGGGCATCGGTTCTGTAGAATGTGTCGAGGGCGTCGCCGGGGGAGCAGACCACCGGATCTCCGTGTATATTGAAACTTGTGTTCAATACGACGCCGTAGCCAGTTTTCATTTTTATGTGACCGAGCAGCTCCCTGTACCTCGGATTTTCATCACCAACAAAATGCGGCCTGCATGTGCCGTCTAAGTTCACAACCCCCTCCATTGCCTTAATCCGGTCATGCCTCACTGAATAGGCCATTGTCATATAGGGATTGTTGTCGGTGCCAAGTTTTTCAGTGCAAAGCAGTTCTTTTGCGTCTTCGGCAAGCATGCTCGGACAGAAAGGCTGATACCATACTCTTTTCTTAAGAGCAAGGTTGAGCCTGTCTTTCAGTCTCCTGTCATCAGCGCGGGCAAGTATGCTTCTGTTTCCAAGAGCTCTCGGACCGGCCTCCATGCGTCCCTGGAACCAGAGGATGATCTCGTTATTTAATATAAGATCCGCCGCCTTTTTTGCGGGATTACTTATTTTTTCAAAAGAGGCTTTCTCCCTTATAAGGCAGTCAAGGATCTCCTTTTCGGAATATCCTGGTCCGAGATAAAGATCGGAAAGCCCGCAGTTTGATATCCCTGATTTATGGTAATTTGCTTCAAGAGCGGCGCCTATTGCAAGACCGCCGTCTCCCATGTGAGGAAAGACGCTGACCTTTTCGACTTCAGGAAGTTCGCCGAGTCTCTTGTTGAGCTTGATATTTGAGAAAAGGCCTCCTGCCAGGGCAAGCCTTTTCATTCCTGTTTGCGCCACGGCATTTTGTACAAGTTCCGCAGTTATTTTTTCAACCGTCCTCTGAGCCATGCAGGCAAACTGTTCCGGAGGATATCTCCAGAAGATTTTCTTCATCTCTTTAAACATACCGGTTGAGCTGTAACCGGAAACGAATGAGAGACCGTCGCATTTTATCATGATTAAAAGAGGATTCGCCGAATCATCGACAGGGAAGGCATAGTTTGCGAGCGCCATGACCTTTCCCTCGTCTTCGAGTTCCCGCATGTTGAGGAGATTGGTTACATGCTCGAAAAATACGCCCATCGAGACTTTTGCCGGGATCTTATTAACAGGCCTGAGTCTGCCGTTGCGGTATATCCATACAGATCCCGAAAGGCCGTCTCCCAATCCGTCTAATGTTATGACAAGGCATTCGTCAAAACCGCTGCACCGTGCCGCCGTATTTGCATGGCATAAATGATGATCCGGCAGGTGAAGATTGTAGTTGCAAAATCCCATTTCAGATAGTTTTTTGTCAAAATAAAGCCTGCTCAAATATCTGGAAATAGAATTCGGACCGTACTCGGTAAATCTGTATTTAAACCTTTTTTTAAGTCCGTCGAAACGCCCCGGCCCTTTCTTTCTGCGCCGTATGAGATAATATTCTTCCTTTAATGACGGAAATATTCTCGTGAGAGTTTTGGCGGTGTCCGCTGTTGATGCCGCTATTTCGGTAATATCGGAAGGTGCTATTCCGGCGTAAGCGAGACAGGCCTTTATTGAAAGAAGGGGGAATCCGGCCTCCAGTTTACGTCTCGTAAGCCTTTCCTCGTTTACGGCAAAAGGAATGCTCTCTCCCGCAACAAGGGCAGCGCCTGCATCATGACCGTCCCAGATTCCAAGGATGTAGTTTCTCATCGCCCCTTTACCCAGCCGGAAAAGCTCTTTATGGTAAACGGAATGTTGGTTGCAGCAAAAGGCCCGGCAATCTTAAGAAGCCTGAAAAGAGCCGAAATTCTTGAATAAAATCTTCTGTACGAATACTGCCTGAAATCGTCGACCCTTTTTGCGGAAAGCCCCGGCAATTCCATGACTGCATGGCTCTGCGAGAATGAATCGTTTTCCTTCAGCCAGCCTTCCGATATTGCTTCATCATACAGGCCGGTTCCCGGGAAGGGAGAGGCGGCATAGAACTGTGCGATGTCGAGCGGAAGGTCAAGAGCGAAACTTAAAGTTTGCATCATGCTGCTTTCTGTTTCCCCGGGAAGGCCGTATATAAAGTGGCCGGATGTTATGATCCCAAGCCTGTGGGCGGTTTCAACAGCTCTTTTCGACTGTATTGTGCGTATCCCCTTTTTTGACCTCCTCAGGATTTCATCCGAGCCCGATTCGAGACCGAAGCTTATCATCCACATGCCTGCTTTTTTCATAAGCTCAAGCATATCCCGGTCCACAGTATCCACCCTGCTGTTGCAGGTCCATGATGTTTTTATATTCCTGGAAAGAAGTTCGCTGCAGAATTCCCTGACATACTCCCTGTCCGCGGTAAATGTGTCGGCCCATATGAAAAAATCATTTACATTATATTTTATCCTGTTGTTTAATATCTCTTCAATAACATTATTTACCGTCCGTTTCCTCAGTTTTTTCCCATAGTAGATGCCTGCGGTGCAAAACGAGCAGGGAAAGGGGCAGCCTCTCAAGGGAGCCACAATAAGAAAAGGCCTGTTTTTGAGCGGAAGCCTGTATTTTGTTATGTCAAGATGGTGCCATGCCGGAAAGGGGATTATTCCGGCGTCCATGAAATCCGAATCAGGATTATGAATTATACCGCCTTTCTTATCTCTAAAGGATATGCCGGGTATGCCGGTGAATTCCTTGTCTTTGCAGGAACAGATTTTCCGGATTGTCAACTCGGGTTCACCTCTTATGACAATATCAACCGAACTGAGGTTCAATGCCTGCGCGGGCATAACCGATACATGGGTTCCCATGACACAGGTGGTTGTTTCAGGCGAAACGGATTTAATCGATTCGGCTATGGCTATATCGTATACCAGCGTTGGGGTTCCGGTGTTCCAGATTGCAAAATCGGGCCTGTTCTCTTCGGCAGAATTTTTCAAACTGTCAAACGAGAGTCCAAGGGCCGGATAATCGGTGACATTGAGCGCATGCCCGTCTTTTTCAAGAAAAGACGATGCCGTTGCAAGAGTCACCGGGGGCCAGAGGGTGGCCCAGGCGCCTGCCTCCTGCGTGCATCTTCCTTCGCGTATAAAGCCTTTGCCGTCAGGTCCCGGGGGATTGAAGAGAATAATCTTTGCCAGGGCGATCTCCTTAAAAATAGAGGTACTTCAGCATCGAATAAACATACCGGAATGCGACTTTTCGTAATTTTATTTTTGAATATCCGGCTATTCTCTCGTATTCGTGCGAAGACACTTCCGCCATGCGGTAGCCTTTCTTTAAAGTCTTTATTATCATTTCCTGCTCTATTGTTGTAATATTTTCCTTCAGGTCAAGCGCTTTCAACACGCTTGTTTTTATGGCACGGAAACCGTTCTGACTTTCCGACAGCCTCAACTTGAAACGATGGTTTATTAAAGCCGTTATAAGGGAGCTTCCCATCAGCCTGAAGCATTCGTCGAAGCCTCCGTGAAGTTCGCTTGAACCGCCGATCAGACGTGATCCGGATACATGATCGGCTCTGTTTTCAACTATCGGTTGAACAAGTTTTGGAATATCATCAGGATTATGTGAGCCATCGGCATCTATCAGAACCGTTATTTCGTTTCGGATGCCTGGTATGGCTGAACGAATAGCCTCTCCTTTTCCCTTTTTATGATCAAATATTATCTTAACACCGAGGGATCTGGATACTGATTCTGTTCCGTCATTCGAATGGCCGTCCACTACAATAATATCATCAGAGTATTTTTTCGAACGGGTTATAATATCTCCGATTGTGGTTTCTTCATTCAGGGCAGGAATGAGGACCGTAATTTTATTCTTCAAATTATTATCCATAAATAGAGAAAGTGATATAGCTATTGGAAAATGTTAAAAATATCATTGACTATTTTATTTTATTTTCATATATTGCACCTTGGAAAAATTGTAAACGATTATTTCCATCTGCACGCATTTTACCTACAAGGAGGCTGTCGATGAAAAAGGTTGCAAGAGCTTGTTTACTGTCCACCTTTATCATAGTTGTTCTTTTTTCAGGGACTGCGAAGGCCGCAATTCCTCTGGCAAAAGTAACGACCTTTACCGGAGAGGCGGTTGTTCTTAAAGAAGCCGACACAACCAGAATATCGAGAATCGGCCAGGAACTGAATGAAGGCGACCGCGTTCAGACGAAACAGGGCACGGTACAGGTGACATTTAATGATGGAGCTATCCTCAAACTGAGCCCGTTTACAAGTGCCCTGATCCAGGAAAGAGATGAAGATTCGGGAATCCTGATTTTCAAGACAAAAAAAGCCGTCAGAAGAGTAACCTGCTTTGTAGGAAAGATGTGGTTTAAGAGCGGCGCCTCAAAAAAAGCCAACTATCTCCAGACTCCTACCGCAGTAATGGGACTTAGGGGTTCGGATGCCGATTTCGGTTTCGATAACCTTAATACTTACCTTAACATGTATTCAGGAGAGGCGGCAGTTGTAGGAAGGGTAATGAGAGGCTTTTTCCAAAACCCCGGTATTGATGCCGCAACAAAAAGCGCGGTTTACCGATCTCTTGAAAAAGCATTCGTGAAAAACGAAGAGGCTAAGGCAACAAGAAATGAGCTCGACAAGGCTACTGCAAAGGTGAATATCCTTGAAGCTGCAAAAATCGCGGCTGAAGAGCTGAAAAAGAATCCGGATGATGCTGTGAGACAGGATGCAGAGCGTGCTGCTGTTGCTATTGACGCAGCTCTTGAAGCCGCCCGGAAAGAGCTTGAAAAGCTCTCATCAACAACAATCCCGGCTACGACGGCTGAAACGACGGAAGCTGCTACGACGGCTGAAACGACGGCCCCGGCAACAACAACTACATCTACAACTACAACAACGACTACAACCAAGGAGAGTACAACAAGCCCTTCATCTTGATATATTGCAGTTAGGAGCCGTTACAAAATAACCATTCATTACATACCTGGCCGTTTCGTTAAGGCTCATGCCGGTCACGGGATTTCAATGTTACGGTTATTCTATTACAACGACTTAATTGAAAATAACCGGATTAATATAACTGTATTGGCCTTTAATCGGGAGAATAATGGATGAAAAGAATAATCTCAATTTTAACTGTTATACTTCTCTTTTTGTTTGTCGCGTCTTCAGGGGCATTTGCCCAAGGCGGCAAGATACGTTTCGGAAATCTTGCGCTGATACCTGGTTTGAGTGTTCAAGGTATACATGATGACAACATTTATCTCGGAGACGGGAGCAATAACACTGCCGAAAGAGAGGAATCGGACTGGATAACCCATGTTAAACCGGGCATGATGCTTGATTTAACCTTTCCCGACAGAGGAAAAATGATGGCAGGGTACCAGGGTGATTTTGCATATTATTCGGATAACAGCGATAATGACTGGGAAACTCATAGAGGATTGTTTCTCCTGAATTACAATTCACCGGGCGGATTGATAGCAGGCATCAACAACACATATACTGATGCCGAAGACACGTATGGAAGCGCTGAGCAATATGGAATAGGCGCGCTTACCAAACGCTGGAACAACGATCTTACAAGCAAAGTTGGTTTTAATTTCAGTAATCGATTCAAAATCCTGGCATTTTACAATTATTTTAAACAGGATTATGACAACGATGTCCGGGACTATACACAGGATTATTACAGCAGCGAAAGCGGGGCCGGTTTTGAAGTCAAGGTCATGCCGAAGACCTGGATGTTTTTACGATATCATTATGGTTCGCAGAAGTATTTCACGCACCGTGCGGACGTGACCAGTTCCAACGACGCTTCTTTTAAATGGCACAGAGCAAATACTGGCCTTGGATGGGACAGCGGAGCGAAACTCGCCGGAGAGCTCAATCTCGGTTACCAGTGGAAAGCTTATGAAAACAGGCTCGATGTAAATGGCAATGAATATGATGACAGGAATACATGGATAGCATCAACATCAGTCGATTATATGCCTACCGAAACCACGACACTTTCTGTATTAATCGAGCGTGCACTGAGGCAGTCCGCATCCGACACTAATGATTATTTTGAAGATACCGGATTCGGATTCAGCGTCAGTCAGAAGATCTTGTCCAAATTGCTTGTAAAAGCCGGATATAATTACAGTGAACACGATTATTTTGTCGGAAGAAGGAAAGACGACAATCAAGCCTTAAATGCATCTTTGCAGTTTGAACTTATAAAAGATATACTTAAAGCCGGAGCTGAATATGTATACAAGGAAAAAAATTCAAATAACCCCGGCTACGATTATAAAGATAACCAGTTTATTATTTCATTTGATGCAACATATTGAGCCTTTGGAATATAATAAAATTAAATAATTTCTCACTAATAACAACATAAGAGAATAATAAGAACAGACTAGTTTAATACAATGAAAGGGGCTTTATAAGCCCCTTTCATTGTTGATAGCCCATATTTTTGGTGGATCTTTTACGAAACCGGCACATTATGATTTCGTAAAGTCAGGCTAATTATTAAAATCATGAAGAGCACTAAGATAAAAAAATCGTGTCCTTCATTATGGAAAAATGATAATAGTCATTTGCGGGTGCGCTTGAATCGGATTCGTCTCCGGTACGGTAATATAAGGAAATTGTATGAAGGAACGTTGTTTTGTCATAAATTTAATCATTGTTTCAATGTTGTTTTTTGCGGGCTGTGCTTCCACTGGCGGAGATGTCATCAGAATTACAAATGTTGAAGAGGAAAAAAATCCGATATCCGGCCTTAAAGCATCAGATCTTGCGATACTTGAAGAAATTAAAAAAAGCTCCGTAAAAAAAGACGGAACAGATAACGTAATAAGCAATGTCATAAATAAAACCAGGAATTTTTCTGTTGCCGAATATATAAAATTGCACCCCGATGCCGACGGCAGGGGTACCAGGGAGTATGTTGTGGGCGGAGACGATGTCCTGAGCATAACAATATATGAAGAGAAAGACCTTTCAAGAGATGCGGTTCGCGTATCGGCAGACGGATATATCTCCTTTCCTCTTATAACGCGGCTTAAGGTCGAAGGGCTTACAATATCGGAGATAGGGGTGCTCATATCCACAAAGCTTGCAGAGGGCCAATATCTGCTTGATGCCCATGTCTCCGTCATGGTGACTGAGTATAAAAGCAAGCAGTTTCTAGTGCTGGGTGCAGTAAAAAAACCGGGGAGCTATCCTCTTTCAGCCAATGAAAGGGTTTTAAATGCCATTTCAAAGGCCGAAGGAATTGAGCAGACAGGAGCAGGCAAAAAAGCAAAAATCATACGAACGGAAAACCCGAATACAGGGAGTCAGGAAAAGATAGTCATAAACGTCGATTTGCAGGGTGTTTTACAGGGGACAGACCAGTATTCCAATATATTTTTATCCGACAAGGATATACTTTTTATTCCAACTGCAGAAAACTTTTATATAATAGGACAGGTCAAGAACCCGGGATCTTATCCCTTGATCGACCGGGAAATCTCGCTTGTTGAGAGTATAGGAATAGCCGGCGGATTTACCAATATAGCTGCCAGAAACCGTACCCGTATTGTCCGCGTGGAAAACGGAGTGGAAAAAGTTATTGAAGTCAAAGTTGATGCCATCACAGAGGCAGGCAAAAAAATCCATGATGTCATCATACAGCCGAACGATATAATTATCGTTCCGGAAAGCTTCTTCTGACGGCTTTGAAATAGCCCGTTGTTCGAACATAGTACTTCGGTTCGATATTATATATTCGGCGGTTTAAAATCATCATTGATAAAGTCTGTTAACAGAATTGATTGTATGTAAATTACTTAATGATTACGGATTTCTTGCGGGAGAACTGATACAATTATGGAATTTATTGAAGAGAAAATTGATATTCGTGAGTATCTCCGTGTAATAATGAAAAGACGGTGGATAATAATCGCCATATCGAGCCTGATATTTGTTGCCGTCGTTATCCACGCATTTACAGCGACTCCTATATTTGAAGCTTCGACCCGCATTATAATAGATAAAGAAAATCCGAATGTAGTCTCCATTCAGGAAGTTATGGCTGTTGATGCTTCAGGGACGGATTATTACCAGACCCAGTACAAGATAATCGAAAGCCGCTCAGTTGCAAGGAGTGTTATAAAAAGGCTTGATCTTGACAAGAGCGAAGAGTTTTTCCCGAAACCGGATGATAATTTCATCTCGGTCATGATGGGTTCCGTTAAGGATGGTTTAAAATCTGCTATTGTAGCGGTGACGTCACTTTTTGTTACCGGCAGGAAAAAAAATGATGAAGCGGAAGAAAAAGAAGAATCGAATAACTCGCTTGTTTCATCTTTTCTTTCTCGTTTAAAGATTGATCCTATAAGAAACAGCCGTCTTGTAGATATAAAATATCAGGCAAAAGATCCTGTTATTGCAGCCAAAATCGTAAACACTATTTCGGACGCATATATAGATCAGAACCTTGAAACCAAGCTCGCAGCAATTCAGAATGCGGTTAAATGGCTTCACAGCAGGATTGAAGAGGAAAGAAAAAAGGTTGAAACGGCAGAACAGTCTCTTTTGCGTTACAAGGAGCAACAAGGAATAATAACAGATTTTTCAAGCAATACCGAGAATATCACGGCGCAGAAGTTGGCACAGCTCAACCAACAAGTTGTCGATGCTGAATCACTGCGTGTAGAGGCGGAAACCCGCTACAAACAGGCAAAGGCTCTCGAAGGCAATCCGGATATGCTTGATTCGATCCCTCAGGTGCTGAATAACGAACTCATCCGTCAAATCAAGACGATGGAAGTAGAACTCTTTAAAAAAATGTCGGAATTTTCCAAGAAATACGGCTCGAATCATCCCCAGATGGTTGCAATCCAGTCCGAATTGAATACTCTCCAAGCAAGGAAGGCACAGGAAATAAACAGGGTTATCAATTCCCTTAATAATGAATACAAGGTCGCTCTTGCCAAGGAAAATTCATTTAAGGCTGCTCTTTACGGACAGAAAAGAGAATCTCTCAGTCTTAATCAGAAAGCAATTGAGTACACAGTTCTGCAGCGTGAAGCGCAAAGCGCAAAGGAGATGTATGACCTTCTGATCAAAAGATTCAAAGAGACATCCCTTACCGAAGATATGAAGACCGGGAACGTGCGGATTGTGGACAAGGCTGAAGTGCCGAAGAATCCTGTCAAGCCCAGAAAAGGCCTCAATATAATTATCGGATTGATAGTCGGCCTCGGTGCGGGACTCGGAGCGGCTTTTTTTCTTGAATATCTCGACAATACGATCAAGCTTCCTGAAGACATCAAACGTTATCTTGATATTCCATACCTTGGTATAATTCCTATCTATTTAACAAACAGGAATATTGCAAATGAAGGTGAGAGAGCGCTTGCCCCCGAGATGGTGACTTTCCATTCACCCAAATCGATTTCAAGCGAGGCCTATAGGGGCATAAGAACGAATATTCTTTTTTCCTCGGCGGATAAGGAACCGCAGGTGGTTCTTGTTTCAAGCGCGGGACCCCAGGAGGGAAAGACCATAACTTCGACCAATATTGCCATTACAATGGCACAATCCGGCAATAAGGTTGTTCTGATTGACTGTGATCTCCGCAGGCCGAAAGTTCACAAGCTTTTCGGAATAAAAAAAGATGAAGGAATGACAAACCTTCTTGTAGGTAACAGAAAAATAGATGATGTTATATTTGAAACAAAAATACCGGGGCTTCATGTCATTCCATCGGGACCCATTCCTCCCAATCCTTCCGAAATAATAGGATCCGGAAGGATGAAAGAGCTCCTGGATAAACTGAGGCTTGATTTCAACATGATAATCATTGATTCTCCGCCGATTGCGGCCGTCACCGATTCCTCGATACTGGCAAAATCTGCCGACGGAGTTGTTCTTGTAATACGGGCAGGTGAAACGGCACGTGAGATAGTCAGAACAGGCGTGGAACAGTTGAAAAGCATAGGAGCCCATGTTTTGGGAGCTGTATTAAACGGCGTGGATACGGCAAATGACAGCTACTATTACTACCAGTATTACTACTATTATTATGGAGAAGACGGCGAGACAAAGAAAGGCGCACGAACAAAGAGAAAGCCGGAATTTTTAAACAGGTTTTCATCAAATAAGGAAGTCTGATCGTGATAGATCTCCACTGCCACATTCTTCCGGGGATTGACGACGGAGCAAAGACGCCGGAAGAGAGCCTGAAAATGGCAGAAATTGCTTTTCGAGACGGGATCCGTACCATTGTTGCAACTCCCCACGTGATGGGGGTTCATTCGAATAATGTAAGGGAGGTTGAAAAATCTATTGCAAATCTGGCAGATGCCTTTTCAACGAACGGAATAAATATAAGACTTATCTCAGGCGCGGATGTGCCTCTATCATACGGACTGATGGATAAAATTAAGGGCGGAGAGGCCGGCACTATCAATAACGGCATGAAATATATCCTCCTGGAACTCCCTTCCTACAATGTTCCTCCAAAAGTAAAAGATCTGATTTTTGAACTCAGGATTAACGGCATAACACCTGTTATTACGCATCCTGAAAGGAATCTGATGATCCAGAAGGATGCTGGTATTATGCATGATATGGTAATAATGGGGGCTTTGTGCCAAGTCACGGCCATGAGTATTACGGGTGACTTCGGGAAGATTCCGCAAAAAAGCGCTGCCATGCTGCTTGAGAGACGTCTTGTACATGTAATCGCAACCGATGCCCACTCGGCGGATTACAGGCCGCCTGTTTTATCAAAAGCGGTTGAAGCGGCAGCAAACATCCTCGGCAATTACGACGAGGCCGAACGGATGGTCAAAGATGTTCCGGCTGCGATAATATCCGGCAATACGCCAAAAATTGAAGATCTCCGCTGCTAACGCCGGTGAGCTTCAATCCTTATGCAATATACAATCATCAACTCTTTTGGATATCATTTACAATTGATTTTTGTAAAATAAACCTGTATGAAACTACCCATGATTAACTTTCCTATCCTTGTCGTTGACGACAATCCCATTATTAAGAAGATGATGAATATCTCCCTCACGAAGGCCGGCTACGAGGTTTCATCCGCTGAAAACGGTCGTGATGCTCTCCGTAAATTCGATAAAAAATTTTATCCGATTGTCATAACCGACTGGATGATGCCGGAAATGGACGGTCTCGAGCTTTGCAGGGCAATAAGAAATTTATCCCTCGACAGTTATGTCTTCATAATTCTGCTTACCGCTAAAGATGCCAAGGACGATATCATTAAAGGACTTGAAGCCGGAGCGGACGATTATCTTACCAAGCCGGTAAATCATCCGGAGCTTATGGCGCGTCTTAATACAGGTATCCGAATTCTTGAGCTTGAACGATCCCTTAAGAAAGCAAATAACGAGATAATGATACTTTCAATTACTGATTATCTCACAGGATGTTACAACAGGGGATATATCGGAGAAAATCTTTCGAAAGAGATAAGGAGGGCGGAGAGATATAAGCATCCCCTGTCTCTTGTCATATGCGATATAGATCATTTCAAGAATGTAAATGACACTTGCGGGCACCTGGCAGGGGACCATGTTTTATACAGATTTGCGGGGCTGATAAATAAATCGATAAGAATCCATGTTGACTGGCTAGCACGTTACGGGGGCGAGGAGTTTATGATTGTTCTTCCTGAGACGGATATGAAAGGCGCAATAACACTTTGTGAAAAACTGAGAAGTATTATTGAAAACAGTGTTTTCACTTATAATGAAACAAACATCAAAATAACATCGAGCTTCGGTTTTACCAGTTTTGATCTTGTGGAATCCTGCAATGATAAAATTGTCGATGAAATCATAAACAGGGCCGATACGTATCTTTACCAGGCAAAGCAGGAAGGGAGAAACTGTGTCAGGGGCGGGCCATTCTGATTCCTTGGCGGAAACCCGGCCTTTAGTCTAAACCTTTATGCACAATGGAGGGCTAAATGATTATTCATGAGAATAAACATATTGCTGCCCGGTTATTTGCAGTTTTATTTTTCATTTTATTTACTGGGAACGCATACTGTAAAAACGCAAAAGAGATAGATGTCCGCTTCCTCTCGGATGATGCCTTTGCCGTGATAGAGAAAAATAAGAAAGGCGAAAAGATTCGCCACTGTCCTCATCATGATTCTGAAGGCAAATTGGACAATGAACAGGTGATATACATGCTCGGTATTTTTGATAAAGAGAGCTGGATTGACGCCAAAAATAAGGAAGAGGCGAAAAAACACCTTGAGAAGCATTATGATAAATTCAAAGGTGAAATGATGAAGAAGGAATTGAAGGGGCCGGTAAATATAAATGATGCAAAACTTACCGAATTTGTAAGACTTCCCGGCATCGGGCCTGTTGTTGCCGTTAAAATCGTCGAATACAGAAAAGCGCATACGCTGTTTAAAGATATCGATGAGATAAAAAAAGTTGAAGGGATAGGTCAGGGTACCTTTAATGGTATCCGCCATTATATCAGGGCAGGGAACCCGTAAATCCCGATTTCTTCCTTGACAACTTTTCCTATATATGTTCAAAGTGTGAACACTATAATTTCCTGTTTTTTAAAGCACTTCAACAGCTAAATCCATACTCACTGGTAAGTTTACTGCAACAGCTATGTAACTTACCGGGCGGAGCTGTCTATCAAAATGCCCTTTTCATTTCTTGAACAGGGGAAAAATCATTTAATTGAATAATCAGGAAATCAACATCCTTAAGATTCTCGAAGAGATCGGGAATGAAGAGGTTTCCAGCCAGCGGGAAATTGCAAAAAAGCTCAACATTTCTCTCGGTCTCGTCAATTCATTTCTCAAGCGGCTTGCACGCAAGGGCTATCTGAAAATTACAACTATTCCGAGCAACAGAGTTAAATATCTTTTGACGCCGAGGGGTGCAGCGGAAAAAACACGCCTCACATATGCTTATATCCAGTATTCCTACCATTTTTACAAGGATGCGCGGATAAAGCTTAAACGACTCTTTTCGGAACTTTCCGAACAGAATGTGAAACAGATTGTTTTTTATGGTGCAACAGATCTTGCGGAGATCGCTTTTCTGTCTCTGCATGAGACACCGGTTCAGCTTGTTGCAATATTCGATGCCGACAAATCCGGAAGCTTTTTTCTGGGTTTAAAGATTGAACACCCGGAGCGTTTACCCGAATTTTCTTACGACAGGCTTATTTATACAAACGAAAAGCCGGATGACGAGTTGTTCAAGAAAATAAACAGAGAAAAGATGGTTTTAATCAGGTAGTGGTTATAAAATATAGTTTCATGAAATGACCTATCATTTTGGAAATATGGCATAAAATAGATAAAAATTATATAATATCAATAAGATGAATTAAATTTGTGTTTTTATGAGTTTGGGAAATGAAAAAGAAGTTTCCGATAAAAAATTCCCTGGAAGTTGTACAAGATCTCAACGATTTCGTCGGCTTTTCAAAGAAGGCTTCTGGATTGTCCTTGGTCAGGCGATGTCTGTGGTGGGCTCTCTTATCGGTGTGCGACTGCTTACAGAACTGCTGGCCCCAGCGGCCTATGGTGAACTGGCTTTAGGAATGACTGTTGCCACATTAGTCAATCAGGCCGTTCTGGGGCCTTTGAGCAATGGAGTAATGCGCTTTTATGCCCCGGCAGTGGAACAGGATGATTTTGGTGGCTATTTAAATGCGGTAAAATGTTTGGTGTTATCGGCGACAGGGGTCACTGTTATTTTGATACTGACAATGGTTGTAGGATTGTTAATCGCTGGACAAACGAAAATGATCGGAATCGCAATTGCAGCATTCATTTTTGCGATTCTCAGTGGATACAACTCGATTCTCAGCGGAATCCAGAATGCCGCTAGGCAAAGAGCCATCGTAGCGCTTCATCAAGGAATGGAATCTTGGGCGCGGTTTCTGGTTGCTGCGGGTTTGCTTATGTGTTTGAGCGCCACAAGCACTATGGCTATAGTCGGTTATGCTGTGGCAGCCATACTGGTGCTCGGATCGCAGTATGTGTTCTTTAAAAGAATCGTTCCAAAAGGCGTAACAGGTCAAGATAAAAAAGAAGATTGGCAGAAAGAGATGTGGAATTTTTCATGGCCAATTTCAATTTTTGGCATGTTTACTTGGTTGCAGCTTGCATCTGACCGTTGGGCACTGAATCTTTGTTCGACAGTAGAAGATGTTGGTCTTTATGCGGTAGTCTTTCTTCTGGGGTACTATCCGATGTCAATAGCTACCGGTATGGTGATGCAGTTTTTTGCTCCCATCTTTTACAAGCGAGCCGGCGATGCAAACGATAGCCTGCGAACCGCAAATGTAAACAGGCTGAGTTATTGTTTAGCCGGGTTGGCATTAGCTGTGACTATCTGTGCTTTTTTGTTATCTTACATATTTCATACGAAAATATTTAAGCTTTTTGTGGCTAAGGAGTTCGCGTCTGTTTCTAATTTATTACCATGGATGCTTCTTGCCGGTGGAGTCTTCACTGCTGGTCAATCTATCTCACTCAATCTTCAGAGCCAAATGAAAACGCGTGTTATGATGGCGCCAAAAATAATTACCGCATTGTTGGGTGTATTTTTAAATTTTATAGGTGCCTATCTATATGGAACTTCAGGTGTAGTTATGGCAGGGGTCTTATTTTCCGCCTCGTATTTTCTTTGGATGGTAGTGCTTTCAAAACACAAATGAATGGAATATCATTGAAAAATAATTCAATCTCTTTTGTACGACCTCTCATTGAAAGAGTACCTCTCATAGCTGCCATGTATAGGAGTATGCGTGATCAATATGAATATTTCACCGATAAGCCAATCGCTACTCCGTGGGGGTTTAAACTGGCTGGAAATAAAATCATGGCTCAAGGATCATTTGAGATTAATGAAACCAAAATCGTTAGGGATCTTCTCAAAAATGTGGATATACTGGTCAATGTCGGTGCGAATGTCGGCTATTACTGCTGCCACGCCTTGAGTATGGGAAAGCCGGTGATTGCATTTGAACCCATTGAGAGAAATCTTCATTATCTGTGTAAAAACATAAAAGCCAACGGCTGGTCTGGTGCTGAAATATATCCGGTAGCATTGTCGAATAGCGTTGGCGTACTCGAGATATATGGAGGTAACACAGGCGCATCCGTTGTTAAGGGATGGGCAGGTATCCCCGAAAGCTATGTGACACTTGTGCCGTCTTCAACAATGGATGTTGTGCTTGGTACTCGGTTGCGGGGGAAAAACGTGCTGATATTAGTTGATGTTGAGGGGGCAGAACAACAGATGCTGGAAGGTGCGACAAAAATGCTTGTTAACGATCCGAAGCCAATCTGGTTGGTCGAAATAACTACTAAAGATCATCAGCCGCATGGTGTTGAAATAAACCCGAATTTTAAGAGCACATTTCAATTGTTTTTCCAAAATGGGTATCAAGCGTTAAATGCTGATCAGGATATGAGTCAGGTAGTAATGGAACACGTTGATCTGGCCTCGAGTGGCAGTCTGAGATTTACGACGCATAACTTTCTATTTTGCGATTCAAAGAGAGCATTATGAATATTCGGAATATGCTCCTTAAGCTCCACTGGCTCTTAAGTGCGCAATTCGGCATAGATTTTAGAAAAATGCTTCTTTCTTTGCGGGGCATACCGCGATATCTGCGGGATTTGTTCTGTTTCCGTTCCAACTACTCAGGACGCCTTGCATTATTGCCCTGCCTGAACGACTGGTACGAAGAAGGCGGAACCACCAAAAGCGAATATTTCTGGCAGGATTTGCTGGTAGCCAGATTAATCTTTGATGCCAAGCCGGAAAAACATGCGGATATCGGCTCACGTGTAGACGGGTTTGTCGCTCATGTGGCCAGTTTTCGGGAAATTGAGGTGTTTGATATCCGGCCGATTACCTCTAAAATACCTGGTGTGGTGTTTAAGCAGGTGGATCTAATTAAGCCTATTGGTGAAATTGCGGGGAAGGGCTGTTATGATTCTCTTTCCTGCCTGCATGCACTGGAACACTTTGGATTGGGCCGTTATGGTGACCCGATTGATGTCAAAGGCTTTGAACGCGGATTTATCAATATGACAGGTTTGCTGAAGAAAAACGGGGTATTTTACCTATCCGTTCCAATAGGTGTGGATCGCGTTGAGTTCAATGCCAACCGTGTTTTTAATCCGCGTGTTATTATTGATCTGGCTGTGAAGAATTCACTACGGCTGTCTGCTCTCATGGTGATTCGGCAAGGAGGCAAGGTTGAGACTATTGTGCCAGATGAAATGCAACTTTTCGATCTGGCAAGTCAACATTATGCTCTTGGGATTTTTACTTTTGTGAAGTACGCTGAAGTATAAAAACAATGGTATTCATACCCTATAAAAACATCAACGAAGAAAATCGCCAACTCTGGCTGAAGAAGACACTTTCTGCCATTCCACAAGGTGCGCGCATTCTTGACGCTGGTGCAGGTGAACTTCGCAACAAACCGCTGTGCAACCACCTTGTCTATGTTGCTCAAGACTTCTGCCAGTATGATGGTGGGGCATTAAATGAAGGTCTTCAAACAGGGAATTGGGATACCAGCCGCATTGATTTGGTCTGTGACATTACCGCTATTCCAGAACCGGATGCCTCATTTGATGCCATACTGTGTAGCGAGGTGTTGGAGCATGTGCCCGAACCTGCCAGAGCCATTGATGAGTTTGCACGCTTGCTCAAACTGGGAGGCAAGTTGATCTTGACCGCACCCTTCGCCTCCCTGGTTCATTTCGCACCCTATTATTATTGTACCGGCTTCAGCCGTTACTGGTATGAATATCATCTGCCCCAACGGGGATTTTTAATTGGGGAGCTAACCTCAAATGGCGACTGGTTTGACTATTGTCATCAGGAACTGGCCCGTCTGGGCAGCACAGCGCGGTGTTACGGTCATTGGAGTTGGCCGTTGGCATATATGTTGGGTATCCTCGGGTCATTATATTTAAGAGTTCTTCGAGGTAGACGAGCTGATGATCTGGCGTGCTTTGGGTGGAATTGTGTGGCAGTGAAAAAGAGGTGTATTTACTGATATTTAATGAAATTAAGAGTCATCACACGCATCAAGGGCGGCCTGGGTAATCAACTTTTCTGCTATGCTGCAGCGCGACGTCTATCGATTGTCAACAACGCTGAATTGGTAATCGATGACGTAACAGGTTTTGTACGGGATCATCTCTATCATCGATGCTATATGCTGGATCGTTTCAACATACAGGCTCGCAAGGCGACAAAGGCGGAGCGGTTGGAGCCCTTCGAGCGCTTTCGGCGAGCGCTGGCCAAGTGGCATTCGCGCAAGCAGCCCTTCGAGCAGCGCAGATATATAGAACAGGATGGGATTGATTTCGATGAGCGGATTCTCTGCATTAAGGTTGAAGAAACCCTATATCTGGATGGCCTGTTGCAGAGCGAGGGTTACTTCAAAGATGTGCAAGATGTTATACGCGAGGATCTGCGGATTATTCCACCAACGGATTCAGAAAACCAAAGAATGGCAGAGAAGATTCGCAATAATCCTGCCGTGGCTATTCATGTTCGCTGGTTTGATAGGCCTGGCGGACCGGATAGTGCGACACACAATGCAGCTGCCGACTATTACCAACGCGCTATCGCCCTGATGGATGAGAAGATCGATTCGCCCCGTTACTTCCTCTTTTCCGATGACCCGTTGGCTGCTCGTGCCAAGTTAGCCCTTCCAAACGGTCGGGCGACTTTCGTTTCCCATAACCGGGGTGACGAAAAGGCCTATGCCGACCTTTGGCTCATGACTCAGTGCCGCCATTTCATAACTGCTAACAGCACTTTCAGCTGGTGGGGTGCATGGTTGGGAGGAGAAAACGAAAAGATTGTGATGACGCCGATGGTTGTTCAAAACAAGATAGAAACAACTAATTGGGGCTTCAAGGGATTGATACCTGATGTTTGGATGAAAATCTGAAGCATATAAATTTGTTCTAAACTATCTGAACTTATTCAATGAAAATACTCGTTGTCGGAGACGGTCATTCCGAGATACATGAGGTTGCAGTAGCTGAGGCTTTTCGCAAGCTTGGGCACCAAGTTGAGGTATTTTTTTGGCGCAGCTATTTTTGTGCCCGCAACGTAATTGTTCGACAGTGGCAGCGCGGACAGAACAAATTTATTCGGGGACCGCAGATATACAGATTGAATCGGGATCTAGCGGCGAAGGCATATCATTTGAAACCGGACATGATCTTTATTTATAGAGGCACCCATATAACAGCTTCGACTATCTCGAAAATAAAACATAATATTCCAAGGTGTCAGATAGTTGGATACAACAACGATGATCCTTTTGCGCCAGGGCATCCACCATGGTTGTGGCAAAAATTTATGTCGTCGTTATCCATGTATGATCTTATTTTTGCCTATCGTAGACATAACGTTGAAGATTTTCGGCGAGCCGGTGCCAAAAGAGTTGCATTACTGATGCCTTGGTTCATACCCGAAAAAAATCATCCTGTTTCGATCAATGAAATACAAGAAAATAGATTCTTATATGATGTGGTTTTTATCGGGCATTATGAAAATGACCATCGCTTAACCTATATTAAGATTCTATCAGACAACGAATTCGATTTAAAACTTTTCGGCCCTGATTGGGATCGAGTTTCAAGACACCCGTGGCTGACCAAGTTTTTACCTATAAATCCGGTCAGGGGAGATGACTATAATCTTGCGCTTTGTTCTGCACGCATTGCTCTCTGTTTTTTCTCTAAATTGAATCGCGATACATACACGCGAAGATGTTTTGAAATACCAGCTACAGGCACATTCATGTTGTCCGAATATTCGAATGACATGGCCAATCTTTTTACGGAGGGCAAGGAAGCTGACTTTTTCAGAAGCCCTGAAGAAATGATCATGAAAATAGATAAATACATAAATGATGACGCTTTGCGGACAAGTATAGCTGAGGCAGGATTAAGGCGCGTGCATCAAGATGGCCACGATGTGGTATCGCGTATGCAATTGGTACTCAAACATATGAGTAGTTTGAATGTTTAGCGATAATTACAGCAATATGAATACAATGAGTATTTCGAAGATATTGCTATCGCGTCATTTCGTGCTCAAATTTGAGTTTGACGCAGGAATTGTGTAAAAGGTGGCGTTTTACATAGGTCTCAATGTTGAGATATTGAAGAGGAATGGGCCTCAAATAACAGAAAAAATGTTGAAACGATGTTAACTATTGAAGCAATCAAGTGGAAATTTAGACGATTATATTTACCCGTTTCCTCGGACACACTGGTCCTCGAAGTCGGCTCAGGAGGGAATCCTTATCCCCGATCTAATGTCCTTCTGGATGCATATGAAGAAACGCGTGAGAGACATTATGATCCACTTGTCCATGATCGACCCACAGTTTTGGCATTTGGAGAGAATCTTCCCTTCAGAGATAAAACATTCGATTTTGTAATCGCAGCACATGTACTCGAGCATACTCATAAACCAGAGAAGTTTTTAGAGGAGTTACAAAGAGTAGCACATGCCGGATATATAGAAACACCCGATGCATTTATGGAACGTATAAACCCGTACAAGGATCATAGGCTGGAAGTGACTCTGCGAAATGATTGCCTCATGATCAGGAAAAAAGATGCCTGGGTTGTTGATGCGTCACTTGTTGAATTATACGAAGAACGTGCAAAACGATGGGTGACGCAGCAACTTATACCGGATCACCCGGCTGATTTTCACGTTCGTTATTACTGGAAAGATAGAATAAACTACCAAATCATCAATCCTAAAACAGATGCCTCGTGGCAACCCGTAGATAGTAATAATATAATGGAAAATATGCTGAAGGGACAATATATCAGACACATGATTTTAAAATTATTTCGTCGTGTGCTTTCACAGACCAGAAGAAACAGTCGTATTGAATTGTTGCCGCTACTTCGCTGCCCCTCTTGTCATAAAGGCGAAATATCGATGTTAGGAGCATGGATTGTTTGTGGAAACTGTAAATCAAAATATAAAGTTGACCAGGGTGTTTATTTTATGCATTCTCAAAAAACCCGGAACAGATGAATTATGAGACCGTTATTGTCCATTTGTATTCCAAGCTATAACAGACCTGGACAGCTTTTGCAGCTTCTCGACTCAATTGATTGTGATCCCCAGAATATCGATATCGTCGTGTGTGAAGATAACGCACCGTTAAGGGAGAAAGTTCGGTCAGTTGTAACATCATTTAAGAGTCAGTCACCTTATCGAGTCCACTATTTCGAAAATGAAATAAATATGGGATATGATGGCAACTTGCGGCGACTTGTCGAACTTGCAGCAGGGCGATTTGTTATGTTCATGGGAGATGATGATTTGTTTTTACCTAAAGCCCTTAACAAGTATTTGAGATTTATCAATCAACATGAAGACAAGAAATATTTTTTACGCTCATATATCGTTATACATCCGGAAAATCGTATCGAGAATTTCCGTTATTTGCCGTCCACCACGATCTTACCTCCAGGGGAGAAAACGGTGGCTTGGCTTTTTAAGCGAAGTGTTACGATTTGCGGGTTCACAATTGCGAGAGACGATGCATTTAAGATTTCTACTTCAGAATTGGACGGGACGCTGCTGTATCAAGTATATCTGATGGCGCAGATATGTCTTAACCATGAGTCTATTTACTGCGATTTTCCTGTTGTCCAAGCCGTGCAGACTTTTCGGGATAATAAACCTATGTTCGGTTCATCCACGGCTGAAAAAAGTCGTTATACACCTGGCTCAATTTCGATAGAAAATTCGATAAATTTTACGAAAGCGTATTTCGAGGTGACAAAATACATTGATAATAGGCGCGAAACGCGACTCACAAATCTTGTCAGGACGGATCTATCCAAATATTCCTATCCGTTTCTTTCCATCCAGCGCAAGCGTGGAATCGGGTCGTTTCTTCAATATGCTAAAAGACTTGAAACAGAGGCTGGCTTTGGCTGTACTCCTTATTATTTCATCTATAAATGGGGACTTATACTGTTCGGAGAAAAACTCTGTGATCGCACGATTATGCGCATTAAGGATATTCTTGGCTACACACCCAATTTTTAAATCCCGACGCATGGGGAGTATCTATTAATGTGCGGCTTCATAGGCATTGCCAGTCAACACCCGATCTTAAATCGCAGCTGGCTTTCTAATGGGCGCGAAGCAATGCACCATCGTGGCCCTGATGATGCGGGTGAGTGGTGGTCGGCGGATGGCTGCGTTGGGATTGGACACCGCAGGCTTTCTATAATTGATCTCTCCCCGGCCGGACATCAACCCATGCAGGATGCAAGCGGAAAATTGTGCATTGCCTTCAATGGAGAAATATACAACTTTATTGATCTGCGTCGGAGACTGATGGATAAAGGGCATGACTTTCGTTCAAACAGCGATACCGAGGTGATTTTAGCGGCATATCTGGAATGGGGGACGGATTGCCTTTCTCTGTTCAATGGAATGTTCTCCTTTGCGCTTTACGACAATCGTAAGCAGCAGCTTTTCATGGCTCGGGATCGAGCGGGGGAAAAGCCGCTTTTTTATTGGAAATCAAATGACTCCTTGCGTTTTGCCTCTGAACTTAAGGCATTGATGGCAGATCCGTCATTTTCCAAGCAGATAAATCCGGAATCATTGGACTGTTATCTGGCAATGGGCTTTGTGCCGGGTGAGCGCTGTATATTGCGTGGAGTAAAGAAATTACCGCCAGCCCATGCGCTGGTGTTTGATATGAAAAGTGGACAATCAAGGGTGTGGCGCTATTGGGAGTTGCCAAAGCTGGATGAATCGGTAATGGCCGGTCAGGCAGATGAAGCCATGCTGCTGAATGAGCTGGAAGCTTTGCTGGAAGATGCCGTATGCAGACAGCTGGTAGCTGATGTGCCGGTAGGGATATTGCTCAGCGGTGGGGTGGATTCCAGTATGGTTACCGCAATGGCTGCCAGAACTGCATCAAAAATAAAAACGTTCACCATCCGGTTTCCCGGCTATGGAAAATATGATGAAACTGAACATGCCCGGTTAATTGCCCGCCATTTTGGCACGGAACATGTGGAACTGGAAGCCGCTGAAGCCACAGTGGAACTGCTGCCGCTTCTGGCACGTCAATTTGATGAGCCGGTTGTTGATTCTTCCATGATACCGACATACCTGGTCAGTCGACTGGTCAGGCAGCATTGTACTGTGGCACTGGGCGGCGATGGAGGAGATGAGCTTTTCGGTGGCTATGAGCATTACAACCGCCTGCTCTGGGTGAAAGATAAACTGGGCTGGATTCCACAAAACCTTCGTTCAGCCGCGGCCAAGTCGGCGGAAGTCCTACTGCCGGTCGGTTTCAAAGGCCGCAACTGGCTGCAGGGACTTGATATTAATCTGCAACGGGGGCTGCCGCTGATTGCTTCGTATTTTGACCGCAAAGCGCGGCGACAATTGATGGCAGGTCAAGGTTCATGGGAGTTGGTCGCTGAGGAGATCCGTAAACAATGCATCCCTCACACTCCATATCTTTTGCAGCGGGCTACCCGCATGGATTTCGAGAACTATTTGCCTGAGGACATCCTTGTCAAAGTGGACCGCACCAGCATGCTGAACTCCCTTGAAGTCCGCGCACCATTTCTGGACTACCATATCATCGAGTTTGCATTCGGCAAAGTGCCGTCGTATCTGAAGGCTACGGCAATTATCCGCAAGGTGCTTCTAAAAAAATTGGCAGTCCGCCTTTTACCGCCGACGTTTGATCAGCATCGAAAACAGGGTTTTTCAATTCCGCTGGGGTCATGGCTGCAAAACGGAACCTGGCGGCAGTTTTTTCGCGACGTGCTTCTATGTACGAATGATACACTGTTCAACCGCCTTTTTGTGCACAAAATGCTGGACGGACAGGCGAAAGGACGGGCAAACAGCGAGCGCCTGTTTGCACTGGTGATGTTTGAGTTGTGGAAACAGGAGTATGGTGTGACACTGTGATCATAGGCATTGATGCATCGAACATCCGGAATGGTGGCGGTGTGACGCATCTAGTTAAACTGCTGTGCGCCGCTGACCCGGTTGCACATGGATTTTCACAAATTTTGGTCTGGAGCGGACAGTCAACATTGGACCGTATTGAAAACAGGTCCTGGCTTGTGAAAAGCCATGAACCTCTGCTGGACGAGACGCTGCCTTGTCGCGTCTTCTGGCAACGCTTCAGGTTATCTAGGCTGGCACGTAGCAGTGGTTGTGATATTCTTTTTGTCCCAGGCGGTTCGTATGCAGGCGATTTTCGTCCCATGGTAACCATGAGCCGGAATTTACTTCCATTTGAATGGCCGGAATTGCTCCGTTATGGCTGGTCATGGATGACTCTTAAGCTGTTAGTCTTGCGCCTGACACAATCCCGAACGTTCCGCCGTGCAAATGGAATTATTTTTTTGACCCGATATGCTCAGGATGCTGTCATGCGTCTGATTAAAACCACCTGTGCTAAAACGACTATCATTCCCCACGGTATTGATGACCAGTTTGTTTGTCCGCCGAGCAAGCAACTATCGATAACTCAGTACACAGCGGATAACCCCTTTCGAATACTTTATGTCTCCATCATTGATCTGTACAAGCATCAGTGGCATGTCGCAGAGGCAGTAGCACAGTTGATAAAAAGTGGTTTGCCGGTGTCACTGGCGCTGGTGGGGTCAGCCTATCCGCCTGCCCTGAAACGTTTACGGCAGAAGCTGGACAAGATAGATCCTGCCGGAGAGTCTGTGTGGTATACAGGAGAAGTCCCTTATGCGGAGTTACATTTGCGCTATGCACAGGCTGACTTGTGTCTTTTTGCATCAAGCTGTGAAAACATGCCGAATATCCTGCTGGAGGGTATGGCGTCGGGACTGCCGATTGCCTGCTCCAATCGAGGTCCCATGCCTCAGATACTTGGCAATGCCGGGGTTTATTTCGATCCGGAAAAACCGAATGATATTTTGCGTGCGATTCGAACCCTAATTACATCACCGGATTTACGGACAAGGCTGGCGCAATTATCTTTTGAGCGCGTGCAGGTTTATTCCTGGCGGCGCTGTGCAGATGAGACGTTTGGGTTTCTGGTACGTGTGGCTTGTGATTACAAAATAAGGCGTGGATTATGTGCTTCATACCGCGATACTGAAGCAGGTGCCGTACTGTGAGTATTTCCTTGGAAGCGCTGAACACGAACTTGCTGGTGCCGGAAAACATGATGAGCGCTGGCCAGAGCGTTTAAAACGCTATTCAAAGCAGATAAAAAATTTATATATATAATAAAATTGGATTTTGTTCGAACAACCATGGAGGAGTGTAAGATCACATTCTATGAGATCAGATAAAAGGAGCGGGATGAATAATGTTTTAGTTACTGGTGCGAAGGGTTTCATCGGAAAGAACTTGATTGTAGTCCTCAAGCGCAGGTCTGACGTTGATGTCGCCGAATACGATCTGGATTCCCCGCCTTGTCTCTTGGAAGAGGGACTGGCCAAGGCGGATGTTGTCTATCATCTGGCCGGGATTAACCGGCCGGAGCGGTTCGAGGAATTCGCAGAAGGTAATTTCGATTTAACTCGGCAGATATGCGATGCTTTGCGGCGATTGAGACGCATGCCCCTGTTTGTGCTTTCATCGTCAACCCAGGCTGTACAGGATAACCCCTATGGGATTTCTAAACGTCGGGCAGAAGATGCCGTGTTCGACTTTGGCAGAGAAACGGGAGCTTCGGTATTTGTCTTTCGACTGCTCGGTGTCTTTGGCAAATGGTGCCGGCCCAATTACAATTCCGTGGTGGCCACCTTCTGTCACAACATCGCCAGGAATATTCCCATCGCCATCTCCGATCCGGCAAGAGAAATCGAGTTGGTTTATATCGACGACGTAGTCCATGCCTTCGTAGGTGTCATGGATGGCCGTCCGCCGGTTTCAGAGGACAGATATTGCATAGGGGATCCGACGTATCGAATCTCCTTGGGCGCTTTGGCGGAAACAATCCGGGGCTTTCGGGACAGCCGGGTCAGCCTTGATCTGCCGGACATCAGCAATCCCTTCATCCGCACCCTCTATTCGACTTATGTTTCATATCTTCCGACTGATTCTTTCGCCTATACATTGACCCAGAGAGCCGACCTCCGGGGTGAACTTGCCGAGCTGCTGAAATCTCACCGCATCGGGCAGCTTTTCTTATCACGCACGAGACCGGGGTTCATGAGGGGCAACCATTATCATGATACAAAGATTGAGAAGTTTATTGTCATGGAAGGAGATGCGTTAATCAGGTTTCGCCATATCCTGGGCGGGGATGTAATCGAATACCCCGTTTCCGGCCGGGAATTTCGTGTGGTCGATATCCCGCCGGGTTTCACCCATTCTATTGAGAACATTGGTCAAAATGATCTGATCACGCTCTTCTGGGCGGCTGAAGTTTTTGATCCTGATATTCCGGATGCTTTTGAAATGAGTGTATAACGAATTTGGAGGGAGTTTTATGAAAGTCATGACCGTTGTCGGTACTCGACCGGAAATTATCCGCCTTTCCCGAGTTATGTCAGCCATTGACCGCAATTTGACTCAAATCATTGTGCATACCGGTCAGAATTACGATTACGAGCTGAATCAAGTATTTTTTGATGACCTGGAATTGCGGAAACCCGATTATTTTCTTGAAGCAGCAGGTAAAACAGCCTGTGAAACAGTGGGGCAGATTATTATCCGGATGGATGAAGTTATGGCAAAGGAGCAGCCCGACGCCTTGCTGGTGCTTGGAGATACCAACAGTTGTTTGGCAGTTTATCCGGCCAAACGGCGAAAGATTCCTGTCTTTCATATGGAGGCCGGGAACAGGTGTTTTGACCAGCGGGTACCTGAAGAGATCAATCGCAGAATTGTGGATCATATCAGCGATATCAACATGCCGTATAGTTCTATATCGAGAGAATATCTTTTAAGGGAGGGTTTACCGCCAGACAGAGTTATTAAAACAGGTAGCCCAATGTATGAAGTTTTATATCACTATCTGCCTAAAATTGAGGCATCGGACATACTCAATCGTCTCGGCTTGAGGACTGAGGAATATTTCGTGGTCAGTTCTCACCGGGAGGAGAACATCGATTTTCCGGAACAGTTTGATAACCTTATCAGTATGCTAAACGGCCTGACAGTTCAGTTCGGCAAGCGGGTGATCGTTTCGACACATCCCCGAACAATGAAGATGATTGATGAACGGAATGTTACACTGCAGCCCGGTGTGGAATTACTGAAACCGCTGGGATTTTGCGATTATATCCAGCTTCAGATGAATGCTAATGCTACCCTGTCCGACAGCGGGACAATCACGGAGGAATCTTCCATACTCAATTTTCCAGCGTTGAATATACGCAATGCGCATGAACGCCCTGAGGGGATGGAAGAAGGAGCGGTAATGATGACCGGGTTTGAATTTGACCGTATTCTGGAAGGTCTTGCTATTCTGAAATACCAGGGGCGGTCAGATAAGCGCACCATCAAGCTTGTTCAGGACTATAAGATGCCCAATGTTTCCGAAAAAGTTGTCCGTATAATTCTGAGCTAT
This sequence comes from Desulfobacteraceae bacterium, assembly GCA_003818505.1. Classification (GTDB taxonomy): domain Bacteria; phylum Desulfobacterota; class Desulfobacteria; order Desulfobacterales; family RPRI01; genus RPRI01. The sequence continues at coordinate 38,580 of RPRI01000031.1, forward strand.
ACCAATTATGTGAATCAAACTGTGTGGCGAAAATAAATCTGATTGCCCCCTTATGTCACGTGTATTAATCCTTTCCCTCATATTCCGGCCGGATAATGTTTCCACCGCTCAAATTATGGGAGACCTCGCATTAGATCTTAAGAATCGGGGTCATGATGTGTTTGTGATCACGACCAAACCCCATTTTAACGACGATGTCGAGGCGCTGGCGATACAACCTCTTTATACTCATTGGGGAAAGCTTCTTCAAAAAAGCAACTATCACGATATTAAAGTACTGCACGTTTGGATGCCGCGCAAGGGCAAGAGCAAACTACTCAGAATTATTGCCTGGTTGGGATTCCATGCCGTCAGTACATTGGCAGGATTTTTTTCACAATTTCAGCCGGATGTAATATTGTCGCCATCTCCGCCGCTGACAATCGGGATCAGTGCCGCGCTGGTTGGTATGTGGCATAAATGCCCATTCATATATAATGTACAGGAAATTTATCCGAATGTTGCCGTAAATTTGGGTGTGCTGCGAAACACATTCGCAATCAGATGCCTTCAGGGTCTTGAACTTTTTGTTTACAATAAAGCAAAAGCTCTTGTTGTGATCTCGGAGGGTATGGCAAATCATATCCGTGCCAGAGGTATAACAGAAAATAAGATTCATGTTATCCCGAATTTTGTAGATGTAGAAGATTTTCGTCCTCTTCCCAAGGTCAATGCGTTCAGTCGCCGTTATGATCTCCATGAAAAGTTTGTAATAAGTTACGCAGGCAATATGGGTGCACCGCAGGGACTGGAAATCTTAATCGAAGCAGCTCATCTGCTGCGGAATGAGAAAAGAATCTATTTCCTGATGATGGGGGATGGCAGCGAGAAGTCTTCGCTTATTGAGAAGTCACAGCATCTGAAACTGACAAACATTACATTTTTATCTTATCAACCATATTCCTTAATGGCAGAAGCCTATGCCGCCGTTGACGCCTCGTTCGTATCTCAAGCGCCTGGTACGAGCAAAGACGGAATTCCATCAAAGGTATACCGGATTATGGCATGCGCGCGTCCTGTGATTGCATGTACTGATCCAGATTCTGACCTTGCACTTTTGGTTGCGAAGACAGACGGAGGTGTCGTAGTCCCGTCAGGTGATTCTCCGGCGCTTGCGAACGCTATTAAACAGGCTCTTTTTCAACGTGAAGTCTGGCTGGAAAAAGGTTTAAAAGGTCGGATTGCAATCTTAAAAGAATACTCCCGTTCAACTATTAGTGAGAGATATCATAGACTGATTTTGGAGTTACAGAAACAAAACGATAAAAAACTCACCTTATGAATGCCTTGGAAGTTCAACATGAAGCTTATCGTGTTCTCATCATCGGAGCAGATGGTTTTGTAAGAAAGGTGCTTATTTCAGAAATGGCTTTTGCGACAGTCTGATAATGGCAGTATAGTTAAAGATACCGTTATTGAAGATATTGATATTATTATATCATATAGAGCTTTGAAAACTATTTGGATTCCGAATTATTATGATTGATTCAAGGGTTCCAGGATTAAAGTGACACGAAGTGAAGCATCAGTGTTAACTGATGAATGTTTATAAAGAATTTTTGCATGATGAACGTGTGCTGTAACAGTGGAAAAAAATGGCCGCTCAAAGTAATGAACTGATTGAAAGAAATAAATTATCTAATCTACTGAACGCTGATAATCACAAGCTGCTTGGGGGCATTAGCCCGAGTTTTTGTGATTTAGCGAAGTGATTTAAAAATTCCCGAAAAGTGCATTAAGTGAGCATATTTCGCCTTGTTACGATACAGTCAAGAATTAGTTCACAATAATATTTAGAGGAAAAGAAATATGAGTGTCGACATCTCAACAATCATTGTAAATTATAACGCGGGCGATGCGTTGTATAGCTGTGTCGATTCGTTGCTGAATTGTCTATTGGAAATTGAAGTTATCGTGGTTGATAATGCATCGACGGATAGCAGTCTGGATGCTTTGCTGGGATTGCCATGCGTACAGATAATTAAAAATCCATCCAACGTTGGTTTCGCTGCGGCTTGTAATAAGGGCGCGCGTATTGCTTCTGCTCCATTTCTGCTTTTCCTTAATCCGGACTGTTTATTTAAGCCGGGCACGCTGGTCAGTTTGTTGGAGGCTATGCGTGTGGATGAGCGCGTGGGTATGGTGGGGGGCTTACTTGTTAATTCGGACGGGACTGAACAAGCGGGCGGCCGCAGGGCTATACCTACTCCCTGGCGCTCCTTCGTTCGTGCCTTTGGCTTGTCGCGTATGGGCAATCTCTACCCCAGGCTTTTTTCTGATTTTCAATTGCATCTACAGCCATTACCTGACTGTCCTATTGAGATAGAAGCAGTTTCAGGTTCCTGCATGATGGTCCGGCATGCGGCAATGGAAGATGTCGGTCTTTTGGATGAGGGATATTTTCTACACTGTGAAGATTTAGACTGGTGCATGCGTTTTCGCCAGAAAGAATGGAAAATCCTTTTTGTGCCTTCAGCTAGAATAACGCATTATAAAGGATTATGCAGTAAAGGACGCCATATCTTTGTCGAGTGGCACAAGCACAAGGGAATGCTGCGTTTTTACCGTAAATTCTTTCGTCATCAGTATCCGTTAGCATTGATGTGGCTCGTGACAACTGGTGTATGGTTTCGATTTGGTATGGTGACAGTCAATCATGGCTTCAGCCTCATCAAGGATCGCATAGCACATAATAGTGAATAAATGCGTATTGGAGTAATCGGGGCAACTAGTTTTATCGGACGATGCCTTATACCTTTGCTGACGGCTGAGGCAGGTTGGGAAGTTACAGCATTTTCTCGTCGAGCGCAAGACCTGCAGTATTTCAGGGAAACCAATCCGGTCGATTGGCAACTTCTTCAGAAAGTCGAACCTTCTCAAACAAGAGAGGTACACCCCCCAGAGAAACAGATATCGCACTGGGTGTGTCTGGCTCCGATTTGGGGTTTACCGGAATACCTCCCAATGCTTTCGATTTACGGCGTCAAGCATGTTGTGGCGATTTCCTCAACGAGCCGCTTTACCAAATGTTTTTCGTCAGATACCACTGAGCAGGCCCTGGCGAAACGACTGGCAGATGGTGAAGAACATCTTATTGCATGGGCGAAAACAAAGGAGGTGACTTGGACAATTCTGCGGCCAACAATGATTTATGGCTTGGGAAGCGATAAGAATATCAGTGTGATCGCTCGTTTTATCAGACACTTCGCTTTTTTCCCATTTCCTGGCACCGCGATGGGACTGCGGCAACCGGTACATGTGAATGATGTTGCACTGAGTTGTCTGGCTGCACTGAATATATGTGAGACCACCAACCGTTCCTACAACCTATCAGGTGGTGAAACACTCCCTTATCGTGAGATGATCGGTCGCATTTTTTCAGCAATTGGAAAATCGCCGCGATTTGTAACATTTCCACTGTGGACTTTCCGGATGGCCGTAAAGTGTTTGCGCATAATACCGCGTTTTCGCCACTTGTCGGCCGCTATGGCTGAAAGGATGAATCAGGATCTCATTTTTGATCATGAGGATGCAGCCAGGGATCTGGGTTTCTCTCCGCGACCCTTCCTTCTGACTCATGAGGATCTGCCTGAGTGATTCCGGGGATTTTGCATAACAGCTTAACTGACTATTTAGGGGGCATAAGGAGCTTTTATGTTGAGTATGCATAATGTTTGTATCAAGTCAAAAACAATCTGAACCGTTGTTAGTCCAATAAAGAGACGGCGGACAGATACCGGCTTGGTATGGGGAACTTAAGTTAAAATATAAGCTATTTACCAATTTCAGATCAAGGCCGAAATCTGTAAATAACATTATAAAAAGGTTTGTTTTGGAATAAGTGGGAGGTATTTAATTGTCTATAGTTCTCATCACAGGAGCAGACGGCTTTATAGGAAAGGCGCTTTGCACGGAAATGGTTTCAAGAGGTTTGAAAGTCCGTGCCACTGTTCGGTCCCCGAGTAAAACAAAGAGTTTGCCAGAAGAAATTCAAATCATAGAAACAGGCTCGATCGGACCTGATACGGAATGGAAAGATGCGCTAAAAAGTATCGACTCGGTAATTCATCTTGCCGGGCGTGTTCATGTAATGGATGATTCATCATCCGACCCTCTTTCAGAATATCGTGTTGTAAATACTGCTGGAACCGAGAAGCTTGCACGTTCAGCAGCTTTCTCAGGTGTCCGGCGTTTTATTTTCATGAGCACTGTTAAGGTAAACGGTGAGGGCAGGGAAGCGCCTTATACCGAAGATGATATTCCAGCACCAGCAGATCCTTACGGCATAAGCAAGTGGGAGGCTGAAGAAAAATTGAAAAACATAGCCTGCGAAACAAACATGGAAACAGTGATTATCCGTGCTCCGATCGTCTATGGCCCTGAAGTAAAAGCCAATTTTCTCAGACTGCTGAAAGCGGTTAATAGGGGAATTCCAATGCCCCTTGCAGCCATCGACAACAGGCGGAGCTTTATTTATCTTGGAAATCTTGTTAATTTGGTCATTGCCTGTATCAGCCATCCGAAAGCTGAGGGACAAACATTTTTGGTCAGTGATGGCGAAGATGTTTCCACACCTGAACTTCTCAGACAGATAGCAAAAGCGCTTGGAAAACAGGCAAGGTTATTTTATCTGCCCCTTTTCATGCTGCGTCTTGCGGGAATAATAACCGGAAAATCACAGGAAATAGAGAGGCTGACCGGATCGCTTGCTGTTGATTCCTCAAAGATCAGAAAAGAACTGGGTTGGAACCCTCCATTCACTTTAGCACAGGGATTAAAAAACACTGTCTAATGGTATAAAAGAAAAGATAAGTATTAAACCAAAACATCGAGCGCATTCCACTCTGAAGGTCCGCATTGGCAGACATGCAGCGGGGTGCTTCAAAATTTTAACAGATTCCGTA
>RPRI01000032.1 GCA_003818505.1 Desulfobacteraceae bacterium
AGCGACGGGCCTCCGGGGACCATTACCTTATGGAGAGGATGGAAGCGACTCGCGGATCTGAGTGAAGGCTGGACACTGGCGGCTCAGGCATGATACTTGTGGGTAATAGAAAGGTGGTGTGGGGGCCGGGGGAGAAAAACCCCCGGCTACCCGATTCTCTTTTCAGTAACTTGGTTCTGTGTCGGGTTCGTAATATCCGCCAAAAGAATCTATTGTCACATCATATTCAAAAACAGCGACAACGTTCCCAAAGGGGCCGGGTTTAAAACCTTTGTTTCGTACTTCCTGGGGGCAGGGACAACAACTCATCAACCTCGATAAAATTAACACTCACATTCTCCGGGACAGAACCATTATCCTTAGGCCACCAATTATCCATAAGTGCGAGAATGTCACCTTCGTTTAAATAGGTTTGTATTTTGTTTTCTGATTTTCCGCTTTACTTTCTCTATTTATGTTGAAATCACCAGTGTTAAGCCAATCGGTTCCACTGGTTTTGACATCACACCCGGCAGTTCTGAGTCTTTCGGCAATCTCATTTCGTTTGTCAGCACTATTTGAAATTCTAATAACATGCCTTCCTGCAACGTCACTAAAATCCTTTACATGGCCTACCTTTATTAATAACGTCCTGTCGGGATGAGTGCCAAAAGCCATTCCGGCTTCAAACAAAACATTGGGGCGAGCTTGAAACTTATAATTTTTTTCGTTTTCTTCTTCTGCCTCTTTCCAAAGTTCGGGTGATAGACGAACCTCATCGTCGGGTGATAAAAGGACAATTACAGCTTGTGCATTCTTGAAGGCACTTTCTAAAGCTTCCCCAATGTATGGAGTAGCTTTTCCAGTTAATTTAAGTGCCTCAGACCATTCAATTGGATCGAGGTCCAGCGCCCTGAGGAAAGCAAAAAAGTCATCTCTAAGCCGACCATCTCGACCATGAACTACAAATACTTTTTTTCATCTGGCATTGATCCATTTCCTTGTTTGACCGGGGTGTCATTTAATAATGAGCTATTGTTCTCGTAAAAATTGATCCCACTACTTTGTAAATATCTGCTTCCATCCATTCCACCCATGGTTCCGTCAACATATTTCTGTTGTAAAAGATATGTGTCAGCGACATCAAAATCTTCGTTTGATAAATCCAAAGACTCAAAAATATCTCTAGCTTTGGCACCCTTGCCATACATAGCGTTATTATCAATAAGGTAATCAAGAATCTTGACCGCATTGACTATGATTTTATTTACTTTTTTCATAGGTCAGATCTCGTTTATTACGAAGCGAACGTGCGGGTCAGCCGCACCGGGCCACTGACGCTCAAAAAAACAAAACGCCGTCACCCAGGTGTGGGCTGGATTGGCTGTTGGAATTTTGGAAGCATTCCTAGACATCCACAATTAAACGGCCTCTGTCCCTATTTATTCTTATTTTTTCTGATTACTGCTTTCCGCAATTTTTTTATCTATCATATCTATTTTATTTAGCTTTCTATAAATTTTAAGTTGATCTGCATTTTTATCTTTTAAGTTTTTTGAAATCTCGGTTAATAGATTTGATCGAAGTTTTACTAACTCAGGTAATGTATTTCTTCCTTCTGCCGTACTACCATTTGTTGAATTTTGAAAAGCAGATGCTATAGATTTATATCTTATTGGATTAGTAAAACATGCAACATGTAAAGATAGAGAATGGTTGCTTAATTTATCTGCTTTAGAACTTAAAAGCACCTTGAATGATTTAATCTGCATATCACTAAAAATAGTATAATTTGATATTTTAGATCCAGATTGTATTTCAGTTATTAATTTTTCTAGCTCTTTTCTTTCGTTACCAGTGGTAGCCGATAGTGCATTTCGAAATTTAATCCATAAGTCAACGCTGGTTGCGGTTTTCTGAAACTCTTGATTTAGCAGTTCCGCAGATTCGATATTCGATTCTGTTACACCATTCTGGGCTGCCATAAGCGACGATACCATACCAAGCATGAAAAATAATATTAATCCTATTAACTTTCTCATAACATCCAGTCCTTTTCTCTATTGTCTTTTAGGTGAATTATTTTGGGGAGCATTACGCGTTTGTCCAAGGATCACAAAGATGGTGGAAATTGACAAATTTTCCCCTTGGAGATGACACAACCTTGGGCTTATTTTGATATCCATACGGAAAATTTGGTTTGTCAGGGCCAAAATGTCTCGGATTTCAGGCTTTTGACAAACGCGTAATGCTCCCATTATTTTGCTTCTTCCCGCCGTAGGCGGCGCCAACGGTGTTAATAAGTGGAATATTTTCCACTTATTGCCTATATACGATAGATAAATTTTCCACTTATTACCGTATTAGCAATAAAACACGGAAAAAACACGATTGAATTTTCAATGTTTTAAGGATATTAATTGTTACAATGGAAATCAAGAATAAAATTACTCCAGGTCCCGAAGTTATAATTGAATAATGATTATTAATGGCATGCAGTAGCAGAGGAATAATTTTGATTGAAATCTATTCATGATATGATATATTTTCAATCACAACATAGAAAATACTTTAAGGTATGGTATGAAATGGGCATATAAACATCGATGGATAGCTGATAAAATGAGACAGGCGATTGAATTTTCTCCTGTAACTGTCTTAAGCGGCGCCCGGCAAACAGGGAAAAGCACGCTTCTCAAGCACGAAGTGCCGTTTAAAGACTGGCTTTATTTTACGCTCGATGATCCGGATGTGCATGAGATGGCCGATAAAAACCCGGATGAACTGGTGGCTATTCATCCCCAGATGATTATTGATGAAGTGCAGAAAAGCCCCCGTCTTCTTTCAACAATAAAAAAATATGTAGACAGGGATCGCGACCTGAGGTTTGTTCTTTCAGGTTCTGCAAATCTCCTGTTGATGAAAAATATAACCGAAACACTTGCCGGAAGATGCATTTATTTTGAGCTTCTTCCTTTTGCTTCAGGGGAATACCTGTCAAACTCTTTTCCACAGTGGTTCAGAAAACTCTCCCCGAATATGGTGCTGAATTCCGGTAACCCAATGACGGTAAAGGAAACAGACCTGTTCAGAGGGTTTCTCCCACCGGTTATGTTTCTTGACAAGGAATCTCATATTGCCGATTGGTGGAACGGGTATATTAAAACATATCTTGAAAGAGATCTGCGGGATTTATCGCAGATTTCAAGTATACCGGATTTTCGCAGAATGATGACAATTATCGCTGCTCAGAGCGCTCAAATTCTGAACCAGTCCGGTATATCGCGGTCAGCAGGTATTTCACAGCCTACAGTAAACCGGTATATCAATCTTCTGGAAATCAGCGGCCTGTTTATGAAACTTAAGCCTTACAGCAAAAATATTAAAAAACGGATTGTCAAATCGCCCAAAGCATACTTTCTGGATACAGGGCTTATTTGCAGTCTGACCGGCATTAAACAGGCGGCCATGATTGACGCCAATATCAAAGGACGACTGTTTGAAACATGGGTGTTTCATAACATGTCGGTCATTGCTTCGGTATTGGGCGGCGAGCTGTTCTATTTGAGAAAGCAGGGAGGGCTGGAAAGAGAGATTGATTTTATTTTCGAAATTGACGGGGAAATATATCCCATTGAAGTTAAAGCATCTGAAAAGGTTACGCTTAAGGATGCTGAAAACATGGAACGGCTTAAAGATGCGCTCCCTCACTGGAAAACAGGCCTGGTTATTTACAATGGAACAACCCTGCAAAAACTAAGAAAAGATGTTATCGCTGTTCCTGCTGGAATGCTGTAATTTATGTTCCTGTGTTTATGAATCGGGAGGATAATGAACAATAAAGATTTATTGCTGGCGATAGACAACGGAACCCAGAGCCTGAAAGCTCTGATTTTCGATACTGAAGGCAACCTGCTTGCAAAGGAGTCGGCGCCTTTCAAGCCGTATTTTTCCAAACATCCGGGGTGGGCCGAGCAGGACCCTGATGTTTTCTGGGAAGCCCTCTGTCTTGCCTGCGGGAGACTTCTTAAAAAAGAAACTTCATACAGGGAGCGCATTGCGGGAGTCGCCCTCACAACACAAAGAGGCACTGTTATAAATCTGGACAAGGAAGGGAAACCCCTGCGTCCCGCTATCATCTGGCTAGATCAGCGCAAGACTCACGGACTTCCACCGCTTGGAGGATTCTGGGGGTTTCTTTTTGCGATAACAAATTTTACGGGAACAATAGACTATTTCCGCACAGAGGCGGAGGCTAACTGGATAAAAACCCATGAGCCCGAAATATGGAAAAAGACTTATAAATACCTTCTACTATCGGGTTATCTCACACACAGGCTGACGGGCAGGTTCGCGGATTCGGTGGGATGCCAGGTCGCGTATATTCCTTTTGATTATAAAAACCTGCGCTGGGCGGCAGACTGGGACTGGAAATGGAAATGTGTTCCCGTGGACAAAGATATGCTTCCGGAGCTTGTGCCGTCAGGAAAGCAGATCGGAAGTATAACCAGAGCCGCTTCGGAGGCGACAGGAATTCCGGAAGGATTGCCTCTTATATCCGCTGCCGCCGACAAGGCATGCGAAGTCATAGGTTCCGGGAGCTTCGATTCTTCAATCGGCTGCTTAAGCTACGGAACGACCGCCACAATCAATGTCACGCATAAAAAATATGTCGAAGCTGTGCCTCTTTTACCGCCTTATCCCGCGGCGATTCCAGGATACCATACAATAGAAGTTCAGAACATGAGAGGATTCTGGATGGTTAGCTGGTTCAAGGAAGAATTCGGCCTGAAGGAAAAGCAGGAAGCCTCCATTGAAAGGGTGGATGTTGAAACCCTTTTCGACAAGCTTGTTGAGAATGTGCCGCAGGGTTCGATGGGACTTGTTTTACAGCCTTACTGGACTCCCGGATTGAAGCTTCCCGGACCTGAAGCAAAGGGGGCTGTAATAGGCTTCGGGGATATTCATAACAGGGCCTATTTTTATAAGGCCATCCTGGAGGGCCTTGCATATGCCTTGAGAGAGGGCAAAGAGAGGATAGAGAAGAAGACCGGGATTCCCATAACAAGCCTCCGTGTGTCCGGAGGCGGTTCCCAGAGCAGGGTTGCCATGCAGGTTACAGCCGATGTTTTCGGGATACCAACGGCAAGGCCTCATCTTTACGAAACATCAGGGCTCGGGGCTTCGATGGATGCGGCTGTAGGGCTCGGATTCCACAGGGATTTTGAAACGGCAGTCGGAGCCATGACCCGCACCGGCGATGTTTATGAACCTGATTTTGCGGCTCATAAACTGTATGACGAACTTTACAGGCATGTATACAAAAAGATGTATAAACAATTGAAGCCGCTGTATGAGAAGATAAGGGAGATTACCGGGTATCCGAAATAGTTTCCATCCGGAAATGGCCCTTTTGTGCGATCTTAAGTGTCAATCTGCGGGATTTCTTGTGCGACATACTATGCGTATGTCTCCGCGCAATCCCTTGATTTTCTTGAGCTTGCCCAAAATTGCCTATTTCCGGATTGGAAACTCAGCATTGTTCAAAATTTGTTTCCGGAGGAACAACAGATAAATTAAAAGGTTAGCGAATCACTATGCTTGTTCGTGACATAATATATTCATGGAAGGGATGGGGCGGGAAATTCAATCTTGCAAGCGGCATGTGCAGGCTCCGTATATACGACATGACGAAGGATGAAAAAAAAGCCGTGGCGCATCTGAGGCCGATAATTGTCATTGTTTCGGATGTTCCTGAAAGCGGCATGTCGGTCAGAAGCTGTGCCGGCCACATAGCAACGATGGTGACAAAAGACTTTCATATTGATCCGCACCGCATGCTCTGGATCGAACATTATCCTGCGAAAATATACGGGGAGAAAAGCGAACATGTAATACCTGAAAGTTTTGATGCTGTTGAATTCGAATGGTATGCAGATAAAGCCATAAAGCCGGATTGGAGGGTTTTGAAGCCGCCGCTTCTGGATGAGATTGTAAAACTGGTAAAAGGTCAAGGATTCAAGGGGTCAAGGGTTCGAGGGTCCATGAACCATTGATTTCAACCGTTCTCTCAACCTGTCCGGAATCTCCCGCGTTTTCATACCCCTGCAAAGATCCGCTGTTCTTCTGAGAGTTTCAAGGCAGACTTCGCACTTCATGCACTCATTGATGTGTGTCCGCATTTCTTCATAAGCCTTTTCATCCAGTTCACCGTCGATATACTCGGATAGCTTCCTGAATATCGAAATGCATTCTTTATGATCGTGATTTTTTTCTCTCATGCGGTAAAATAATCATTCAGTTTTTCTTTAAGAAAAAGACGAGCCCTGTGCAGCCTGACTTTTACGCTCGCTGGTTTTAAATTCAGAATCTGAGCCGTTTCTTCTGTACTGAAGCCCTCGATATCCCTTAATACAAGCACAATCCTGTATTTTTCAGGAAGTGTTAAAATCGCTTTGCGTATATTATCGGACAGCTCGTCGTTTAATAGTTTTTCAAGCGGTTCCGAGGCCCAGTACGGCAGACTGTCCGGAATATTCTCTATATTTTCAGGTATGAAATCTTCGAGGGATATCTCCCTTTGCGGCGCAAATTTGGATTTACGTCTTTTCTTTATACATACTGAAGCGGCAATTCTGTAAAGCCATGTTTTGAATTTTGATTCGTGCCTGAAATCAGAAAGATACCTGTAAACATTTAAAAAAGTTTCCTGAACCATATCTTCGGCATCACGGGTTTCCCGGCACATCCTGAGGCCGAAGTTATAGAGTTTCTCTTCGTATTCTTTTACAAGATCATAAAATAAGGAGCTTCTTCCCGAATTTATGGCATTTATCAATTCGGTGTCTTGGTCACTTACCTTTTTCCGTTCCGGGGCTTTTTGCATCGACTTTATTGCTTGTCACCTGACAAGAATTACGCATTCAGGTTGATATTCCAAATTTCGGCAAAATATACGCCTGTAGTAGAACCCATACTCCGACAACAACAAGCAGAATTATTATCTCTTTCATAATATATAATGTCTCGCTCCTTTTACAATAAAAAGTCATTCGTTAATAATAAAAAATTAAAATCTATTTCCACATTCAATATCTACTGTTCACTGTTCACTGATAACTGATTACCGGTTACTGATCACTATCCCTTGTCCATTTCTTTTTGAAGATAAAGCAGTAAAGGCTTGTGCACAGAAAAAGCATCACCAGCGTAAGATGGCTCAAATCAAGAAAGATTATCAGGTTATGTGAAAATATGTAGCCGTCGAAATTTCTTATTACAAGCAGAATGCCGGTTGCTATCAAACCCGCTATCAGGGCTCCTCTTAAATATCCCGTAGCGGTCAATTTCAATTTTTTCCCTGTAAGCATCAGGTAATCGGCTGCCGCATATGCTGTTATTCCGATGATGAGCGTAGCACATGTGTAGTGGATATAGTGGGTTATATAAAATTTTGCGAGCCATTCCAGCCCCGGGACATCGGCTATGTAATACCTTTTGAATATAGGCATCTGTCCGAAACCTGAAAGGGTAATAAAAAACATTGTCAGAAGATATATGTAATAAACATTCTTATTTCTGCTCATCTTTATTTACCTCATTTTCTTTTCTGGAATGTTTATAAAATGTTCCGACAGCGGCAGCGATGCCTGCTATGGGCGCTATCGCCATTGCTGCAACAAGATTGTTAGCTTTTTCCATAGAATCGGCGACGGCCTTAAGATGAGGTTTTCCTTTGCCCGTTTCAATTGCCTTGTTCAAAACATCAAATGGAACGGGTGATACATAAATGGTATTTGTTCCGCCGTTTTCATTTTCGCCATATATATACCCGTTAGTTTCCTTTGCGAGCGCATGCGCTTTTTTGATGATTTCATCCCTGGGTCCTATCGTCTGGACGTTTTCAGGGCACACCTCTATGCATGCCGGGAGCTTGCCCTCAGAAATGCGGTTATAACACCGGTCGCACTTGTACATAACGCCGTTTCCCGCAAAAGCCGGGAGAATATCAAGATAAAGCCCTGTTCCGGTCTGACGCTGGGGAATTTCCCATGGGCAGACCTCCTTGCATTTTGCGCCGCCGAGACAAAGATCTGGATCTATACGGGATATGCCGTTTTCAAGCTGTTTTGCCGAACCCCAGGGGCAAAGTTTCACACATGGCGGGTTTGTGCAGTGCATGCACCTTCTCGGTATGGTAATGGTTTTCTCTTCCCCGTTTATAGTTACATCTGCGCTTTGTATGTAGAGCCAGTTGTAAGGGGTCAGGCGGTCATTGACATCTTTTTTTCCCGACCAGTCTTCCGCTTTAACCCTGTCCGGATACATTTTAGGAAAAGGTTTTTTCGGTTCCGGAAATTTTCCTGCATTTATCTCGCTGCAGGCTTCGACGCATGCGCCACACCCTATGCACTTTCCTATATCAAGCAGTGTCGCTATCTGTTTATTCTTATCGGCTCCTGATGCTGAAACCGGAATGCCGGATGCCGCGACTGCGCATGCGGCAATACCTCCTTTTATAAAGGATCTTCGTGAAATAGTCGTTGTCATTTAAATATACTCCGATTACCTTCGATCTATGATGTCATCACATGATGCTTAAGTTTTGCCCGATCACCCGACCTCTTGAATCCATACTCTTAATATAGACCCATATAAATGAAAAGGGTTACAAAACTGTAATAAAAAAAAACGACTTTTAACATTTATGTACAGTTTTTCAATAGATACAAGACAGCCTGCCGGGAAATTAAAAGTCCCGACCCCTCCCCGTTTAATATAAACCATAATTCAACTATTTAAAAATACAAGGGTTCAGGTTGAAATAATATTGTCACTCTTGAATCCTTGACCTCCCGAACCGTTTTCTATATTTTCTGGCACAGGTATTGCTAAATTAATTGACATGTATATAATCTATATCTGCGCCATGAGGCAGGGATGATTTTTATTCGCTGTATTAATTAACAATATCAATAGTTTTTGCTTTTAAAGGAGTGTTTTAATGTGCCGCTTGTTTGCAATAACCAGCAAGGAACCTTTATCTCCCATGAGGGCGATAGAGGCGCTGGATGTTATGAAGGAAGGGCATGACGGTTCCGGTGTCGGGCTTTTTCTGCGCGACCTGGGAGGGCCTTTTGAAAATATGAAAGACGCTCCGATCCTTTCCGGGATATTCAGCGAAAGCGGGTTGAAGCGCCTTGATGCCTTTATGATGGATATAGGTTTTATGACAAAATACAGGCTTACCATCAGGGTCCCAAAGAAGCCGCCCGCCGGAATTCCCAAAAGAGATGTCTATCTTATAAGGGCTTATGAGTATCCCGAAGGATGGGAAAGCCTTGGCGAAAAGGTGCTTTATGAGAGGCTTGTCGAGATAAGGCTCAAGCTGAGAAAAATGGGCGAGGAGAAGGAAGATATGATGATCTTCTCTTTCTGGCCCGATGTCATCATGCTCAAAGAGATCGGTGATCCCATGGAGGTGGCCTATTATCTCAAGCTCGACCGGAAAGAGCTTGAAGCGCGTATCGTGATGGCCCAGGGAAGGCAGAATACTAATTACGAGATAAATCTTTACGCCTGCCATCCGTTCTTTCTTCAGGGTTATTCCACTATGACAAACGGTGAAAATACAGCTTTTTTCCCCATAAGGGATTTTCTGATGTCAAGGGGCTTTGACGGATATTCGGGATACCAGTCCGATTCGGAGGTCTTTACCCATATTCTTCACTACTGCCGAACAAGGCTCAATCTGGGCCTGGAGGCATACAAGCATCTGATAACTCCGTTAAAGGATGAGGATATTGAAAAGCATCATGATGCGACGCTTTTGAAGCATCTTAAGCATTCGTGCAGAAAACTGATAATTGACGGCCCGAACTGCGTAATTGGATGCCTGCCCGATCATACTCTTTTCATGGTTCAGGACAGGAAGAAATTAAGGCCCGGTGTTGTCGGTGGAAAACCGGGAATGTTTGCTTTCTCTTCCGAAATCTGCGGCCTTGATGCCGCCATTCCGGACAGGGACAAGAGCAAAGACTTTCAGCCGATGTACCTTGATACAGCAATTGCCGGGCCTGACCGCCAGGAGGTTAAAATATGTTGTCAGACAGATATATTACCCCTTCCACATTAAGCATAAAGGATCTGCCCTGGCAGATTGTGTGGGATAAGGATAAATGCACACTGTGCGGCCGCTGTACCGCGGTCTGCCCGGTGAATGCCATTGAGCTTGGAGTCTTCAGGAAGAGAATTCTTCAGACTTCTCTCGATGCCGGGGCAAAACAGTCAAACGTCAATGCGGTATACCACGGGATCCGGCAGAAAACGGACCCTGCTTTCAGTTGTGTAGGTTGTGCCATGTGCAGCATGGTCTGTCCCAATGATGCCATTATTCCTGTTAAAACAGATGAGGCCGATAAGCTGAAATTTCATGTCAATCAGGGCGGCCTGCCCAGAAACAGGGGTGGTCGGCGCAATGTCCCTGGCGGTATTCTTGACCAGATAAAGTTCATCAGGATTTCGATGCTGACGGACCCTGCCCTTGATGCTGGGCGGCACGAGTTTGAACTGAGAACTCTTCTTGGGAGGATCCTGCCGCCTGAAAAGAATCTCTCCTTTTATTATGAAAATGGATGGATACCGCCGGTAAGGGATATCTATCCTCTTATTATCGGAGGAATGTCGTTCGGCGCCTTGTCGCCCAACATGTGGGAAGGCCTCCAGTTGGGAGTGGCGTATCTTAATGAAGAGCTTTCCATGCCTGTCCGGATATGCACGGGAGAAGGAGGCTGTCCGCCGAGGCTTCTTCGCAGCCGGTTCCTTAAATACGTGATACTTCAGATCGCAAGCGGCTACTTCGGATGGGATGAAATCATCCATGCAATTCCGCATATGAAGGAAGATCCGTGCGCAATCGAGATCAAATACGGGCAGGGGGCAAAGCCCGGAGACGGCGGACTTCTCATGTGGCACAAGGTCAACAATCTGATTGCGGCGATACGGGGGGTACCGCCCGGAGTAAGTCTTCCAAGCCCGCCCACGCATCAGACCAAGTACTCGATAGAAGAGTCGGTTGCCAAGATGATACAGTCGATGTGCATGGCGTGGGGTTTCAGGGTTCCCGTTTATCCCAAGATCTCAGGTACATCTACCGCTCTTGCAGTTCTGAACAATCTTACCCGAAATCCTTATGCCGGAGGGCTTGCTATTGATGGTGAAGACGGTGGAACAGGTGCTGCATACAATGTTTCCATGAACCACATGGGTCATCCAATAGCGAGCAATGTGCGCGACTGTTACCTGACCCTGGCCAAAATAGGGGTACAGAATGAAATTCCGCTTTTTGCCGCAGGCGGTATAGGCAAAAGCGGAAATCTTGCCGCGAATGCGGCAGCCCTTATCATGCTCGGCGCCGGCGGAGTTCAGGCTGGTAAATATATCATGCAGGCCGCCGCCGGATGCGTCGGTTCGGAATCTGACAGGTGCAATATATGCAACATAGGGCGATGCCCCAAGGGGATAACTTCCCAGGACCCGCGTCTTTACAGGCGTCTTGATATTGAAGATGTGGCGCAGAGGGTTGTGGATGTTTTTTTGAGCTTTGATACCGAGCTGAAAAAAATAGTGGCTCCATTAGGGCGATCAACCTCGCTTCCGATAGGAATGTCGGACGCACTGGGCATCAGCGATTTTAATGCAGCCGAAAGACTGAGCATAAAGTATGTGGTGTGAATAAGGGTAAGGAGTAAAGGTTAAAAGATAAGTGTGAAAAATGAAAAGAGACCTTTGAAGAACGCCCAATTTTGGCCAAGTACAAGGAAGGTGATAATATAGCGCTTTCGCTTCACTTCGTGCAACCGCAGGAATACTTTGAAGTATTTCGAGGATAGCGCGAAAGCTTCACTTCGTGCCTAAATTTGAGCCTGACGCGGGAATCGGGCAAAAGAGGGTGTTATGCAAAGGTCTCACAAAGAGGTTTCATGAGTACTAAGGATTACAGGATAATATCGGGGAAAAAGGACGGAAAGCGCGTTGATTCGCGAATTCTGGAAGAAATGATCCAGGAGGCTGTTGCCGGCGGATGCAGGCATCTGGAGGTGGAGGCGTTCGGGCAGCACGGAATAGGCGGCCGGCTCTGGAAAGCTGATAACAAGTCCCTGCACATCAAAATTACAGGCCGGCCCGGTCAGCGTGTCGGATCGATGGGAGTCAGCAATACACAGATAGAAGTGACAGGACCTGCCTCCGATGATGTCGGATGGCTGAATGCCGGGGCTCATATCGTCGTTTGCGGAAATGCGGGAAACGGGGTTGCCAACGGGATGGCCCAGGGGAAAGTATGTATAGCCGGCAATATCGGCGCACGCGGCATGACCATGACAAAGCATAACCCGCGTTTTGAACCTCCCGAGCTATGGATTCTCGGCTCAGCGGGTGATTATTTCGGGGAATTCATGGCCGGCGGCATTGCCGTGATATGCGGGGTCAACCCTCAAACCCCCGGGAATGTTCTCGGCTACCGTCCCTTTGTCGGCATGGTGGGAGGAAAGGTGTTTTTCCGGGGGCCGCACGGGGGATTCAGTCTGACCGACGCGAAACTTATCCCGATTGGTGATGATGACTGGTGCTGGCTTGTAAAAAACACGGAAGAGTTTCTCGGCGCAATAAATCATCAGGGAGTTTTAACAACTATATGCAACAGGGAAGAATGGCAGCTCATCCAGGCCCGTTCCCCGAAAGAAAAAGCGCTGATTCCAAAACGCGCGATGGAATCATTCAGAACCGGCGTGTGGGAGAAAGAGCTCGGAAAAGGGGGCCTGATAGGTGATCTTACGGATATTGACAGAAGCCCGATTCCTGTTATTACAACCGGCCTTCTGCGCCGCTTTGTTCCAGTCTGGGAAAATAAAAAATATCTTGCGCCTTGCGAAGCAGGCTGCCCGACCGGTATTCCGGTCCGGGAGCGATGGAGCCTTATAAGGGCGGGAAAAATAGACGAGGCGGTCGACCTGTCTTTGTCATATACGCCTTTTCCGGCTACGGTTTGCGGATATCTCTGCCCCAACCTCTGCATGCAGTCGTGCAGCAGGGAGTCCGGATTGATGACGCCTGTTGATGTAAGAAGACTCGGACGAGCCAGCGTTGACGCCGGAATGCCCGTGCTTCCGCAGGAAAGCGGGAAGAAAATAGCCGTAATAGGAGGAGGTCCGGCCGGCATTTCTGTTGCCTGGCAGTTGCGGCTTAACGGACATAAGGCTACGGTGTTCGATATGGCAAAAGCTCTGGGCGGCAAAATATCTTCCGTTGTCCCGGAAAGCCGTATTCCGGAAGAGGTCATAATAAAAGAACTTGAAAGGGTTCAATCCGTTATACCTCACATCCACCTTCAGCAGCGCCTGACTAAAAAGGACATCGAGCAGCTGAAGGTGGATTTTGATATCATAGTAATCGCGGTCGGAGCAGGCAGGCCGAGAGTTCTTTCTCTTCCGGGAAGCGAAACCGCGATACCGGCGCTTGATTTTCTCGCGCAGGCGAAAGAGGGTAAAATCAAGACGGGAAGACGTGTCGTTATAATCGGCGCAGGAAATGTCGGATGCGATGTCGCAACCGAAGCCCACAGGCTGGGCGCGAAAGAGATTACGTTGATAGACGTCCAGGAACCCGCTTCTTTCGGAGTGGAAAGAAAAGCGGCGGAAGCAGTCGGCGCAAAATTCAGATGGCCCTGCTTTACGAAAGAGATAACAAAAAAAGGCGTTAAATTGCTTTCAGGTGAAACTATTCCCGCAGACACGGTAATCATATCCATAGGGGATGTTCCGGACCTTGATTTTCTGCCTGATAATGTTTCCACGGAGCGGGGGTTCATAGTCGTAAACGAATATTTCAGGACTTCCGATCCTGAAATATTCGCCATCGGCGATGCGGTAAAACCCGGGCTTATAACAGATGCAATAGGCGCCGGACGCAAAGCTGCCGGGGCTATCATCGAAATTCTAAACGGAAAGGTGCCTGAAATTCTTTCCTGCCGGGTGATAGACAAGAAGCGTATCAAGCTTGAATATTTTGACCCGAGAATAACCGGTTTTGACGGTCTCGAACAGTGCGGCGCTGAATGCTCTTCCTGCGGAACATGCCGGGACTGCGGTATTTGTGTTGCAGTATGCCCGCAGGCCGCGATAACGAGGAAGGCAAAAGGCGAGGATGATTTTGAAATGATCGTGGATGAGACAAGATGTATCGGCTGCGGATTCTGCGCCGGGGCATGTCCCTGCGGAGTGTGGAATGTTGTTGAGAATGAGCCGATTGAATAAAATTGACGGCATGATCTTTTTACTTTGCCGTCAAAATGTGACTTTTATAAAGCTGTCAGGATTGATTTAATGGTCAGATATGATAAGAGTGGCGTTGATTTATCCATAACTCTTGAACCCTCGGCCACTTGGACCCTTTTATAATATGAAAACAAATGAGATGAAAGCGCTGCTTGCCCTAGAAGACGGAAGAACATTTGCCTGCAAGAGTTTTACGGGCCCGGGAGAGGCTTGGGGGGAGGTTGTGTTCAATACAAGCATGACCGGATATCAGGAGGTGATAACCGATCCTTCCTACAGGGGCCAGATGGTTACAATGACCTATCCTCTGATCGGCAACTACGGTGTCAATCATGACGATGTCGAGTCGGACAGGATCCAGGTATCGGCTTTTCTGGTCAAAGAATACCAGGAGTATCCGAGCAATTTCAGATCAACCGGAACTCTGAGAGATTACCTGAAGCAGGGAGGAGTCCTCGGCATAGAAGGCTTCGATACGCGAGCCCTTACAAGGCATATCAGGGATAAAGGCGCCATGCGGGCTTATATTTCGACATCCGATTTAAATCCTGTCTCGCTTGTCGGGAAAGCAAAGGGCGTCCCGAGCATGGTTGGGCTCGATCTTGCCGGAGGCGTTACAACTGACAAGCCTTATTTCTGGTCGGAAGGTAAAATTTGTCCATGCAGCCTGAAAACAGGAAAATTAAACGGTTCTGCGTGGAGAGCAAATACAAATAGGTTCCGAGTCGTCGCTTTTGATTTTGGAATCAAGTACAACATTTTAAGGTGCCTTGAAAATGCCGGTTGCGAAATTATTGTTGTTCCGGCTTCAACCGGCGCTGCTGTTATAAAGGAGTTGGCGCCTGACGGAATTTTTCTTTCAAACGGCCCGGGAGACCCGGAGCCTGTCACATATGCCGTGGAGACCCTCCGGTCTCTTCTCGAATACAAACCGGTATTCGGCATCTGCCTGGGGCATCAGCTTCTCGGTCTTGCGCTGGGGGGGAAGACCTATAAACTGAAATTCGGGCACAGGGGCGCAAATCAGCCCGTTAAGAATCTTCTGACTGGCAGGGTTGAAATAACCTCCCAGAACCACGGATTTGTCGTAGATGTCGGAAGCCTGAGCCCCGAAGAGATAGAGACTACACATATTAATCTTAATGATAACACGCTGGAAGGATTCAGGCACCGCAAGCTCCCTCTTTTTGCGGTTCAATATCATCCTGAAGCATCCCCGGGACCCCATGATTCGCGTTATCTTTTCAACGAGTTTGTAAGGCTGATGGAAAATGCCCAAACGCACCGACATAAATAAAATACTGATTATCGGAGCAGGCCCCATTATAATCAGCCAGGCATGTGAGTTCGATTATTCCGGAACCCAGGCATGCAAGGCATTGAAGGAAGAGGGCTATCAGGTTGTGCTTATAAACAGCAACCCCGCCACTATCATGACCGATCCCGACATGGCCCACAGAACATACATCGAGCCGGTTACGCCTGAAATGGTCGCCATGATAATTGAAAAGGAGCGCCCGGATGCGCTGCTGCCCACGCTTGGCGGACAGACCGGCCTGAACACGGCCATTGAAGTTGCAGGAATGGGTGTGCTGGAAAAATTCGGCGTTGAGATGATAGGCGCCTCGGTTGAATCGATAAAAAAGGCCGAAGACAGGGATCTGTTCCGCAATGCCATGAATAAAATAGGCCTCCGGATTCCGGAAAGCGGCATTGCCGTGAACATGGATGAGGTGCGGGAGACGGTAAAAAGGATCGGCTTTCCGGTCATAGTAAGGCCGAGCTTTACGCTCGGAGGCACAGGCGGAGGGGTCGCGTATAATTTTGAGGATCTGGAAATAATCGCAAAAGCCGGTCTCGATGCAAGCCTTATCGGGCAGATCATGCTCGAAGAATCCGTCCTTGGATGGAAAGAGTATGAGCTTGAAGTGATGCGGGACAAAAAGGATAACGTTGTAATTATCTGCTCGATTGAAAACATGGATCCGATGGGAATCCACACCGGAGACAGCATTACGGTGGCTCCAGCCCAGACATTGACGGATGTGGAATACCAGAAGATGAGAAACGCATCTCTTGCCATCATGAGAGAAATCGGCGTCGACACCGGCGGGTCCAATGTCCAGTTTGCCGTGAATCCGAAAAACGGAGATATGATTGTAGTTGAAATGAATCCAAGAGTTTCACGCAGTTCGGCCCTTGCTTCCAAGGCGACCGGGTTCCCGATAGCCAAGATTGCCGCAAAGCTTGCAGTGGGCTATACTCTCGACGAAATTCCAAACGACATCACGGGAGAAACTCTCGCTTCGTTTGAGCCGGCCCTTGATTACTGCGTTGTCAAAATTCCGAGATTCACCTTTGAAAAATTTCCCGAAACAAAGGATTACCTGACAACAGCCATGAAATCGGTCGGTGAAACTATGGCTATCGGAAGAAATTTCAGGGAGGCATTCCAGAAAGGATTGAGATCTCTTGAAACAGGGCGCTT
Source organism: Desulfobacteraceae bacterium (assembly GCA_003818505.1). Lineage (GTDB taxonomy): Bacteria > Desulfobacterota > Desulfobacteria > Desulfobacterales > RPRI01 > RPRI01. The sequence goes on from RPRI01000032.1 coordinate 16,801, forward strand.
CGGGCTCGGCGCGGACGGCAGGGACACGGCAGCTCCTGAAGGAGGCGGATTATCGGAAACTGAAATCGCTCAGAAGCTCTCCATTCCCAATTCGCAGAGAATGTTTTATCTGCGCCATGCCCTGATGCAGGGAACGTCCCTGCAAGCCATATATGAACTGACGGCGATTGACCCGTGGTTTCTGCACCAGATCAGGCAAATAGTTGAGATAGAGGAAGAGATTGCGAGAGCAGGGGAAAGGATTTCCGGAGAACTTTTATATAAGGCTAAATCTTCCGGGTTTTCGGATATTCAGATTGCTCATCTTACAGGATCAACGGAAGACAATATTAAACATGTCCGGGAGAAATCAGGCATCAGGCCTGTTTACAAGCTTGTCGACACCTGCGCCGCCGAATTCAGGGCGGCAACCCCTTATTACTATTCCACTTACGAGGAGGAGAACGAAGCGAGGGTTTCGGATAAGAAAAAGGTCATGATTTTAGGCGGCGGTCCGAACAGGATAGGCCAGGGAATAGAATTTGATTACTGCTGCGTTCAGGCTTCATTCGGTATAAGGGAAGAAGGAATTGAAAGCATTATGGTAAACAGCAACCCTGAAACCGTCAGCACCGACTATGATACTTCGGACAAACTCTATTTCGAACCACTGACAAAAGAGGATGTTTTAAATATCGTGGAGACTGAAAAACCGTTTGGCGTTATCGTCCAGTTCGGGGGACAGACTCCGCTTAATCTTGCAACGCCGCTCTTTAAAGCCGGAGTTCCGATCCTCGGCACACAGCCCGAGAGCATAGACAGGGCGGAGGACAGGGAGCTTTTCCAGGCCATGCTTAAAAAGCTGAGTCTTGTTCAGCCTGAAAACGGAACAGCGGTAAATGTAAAAGAGGCTGCGGCAATAGCCGGAGCCATAGGATACCCCGTAATTGTGCGGCCGTCATTTGTTCTTGGCGGAAGGGCGATGAAAATAGTTTATAACAGGAAAGATCTTGAAAACTTCACAAGACTGGCTATCGAAGCATCCCCAGGGCACCCCGTGCTGGTCGACAAGTTCCTCGAAGAGGCGATTGAAGTTGATGTCGATGCCATATCGGACGGGAAAAAAACGATTATATGCGGGATAATGGAGCATATAGAAGCAGCGGGAGTCCATTCGGGCGATTCGGCATGTGTTCTTCCGCCTTACAGTATAAGTTCTGCAATAATTGATGAAATTACCCGCGCCACAAAAGCAATGGCCTCTGAATTGAAAGTGGTGGGTCTCATGAACGTTCAGTACGCTATAAAGGGCGAACAACTTTACGTGCTTGAAGTAAACCCAAGGGCATCGAGAACAATCCCTTTTGTCAGCAAGGCAACCGGAATCCCTTTTGCAAAGCTTGCGACAAAAGTGATGCTGGGACGCACCCTTTCCGAGGTCGGCCTTTTAACCGAAAAGGTTCCGAAACATGTTTCGATAAAAGAGGTGGTGCTGCCGTTCAACAGGTTCCCGGATGTCGATACGCTCCTTGGGCCTGAAATGAAGTCGACGGGCGAGGTTATGGGGATTGATTCGACTTTCGGACTTGCCCTTGCAAAAGCCCAGCTTGGAGCAGGGCAGAAGATGCCGACTTCCGGAAATGTTTTTATAAGCGTTATGGATTCCGACAAGAGAACGGTTATTCCTGTTGCTGCAAAATTCCGCGATATGGGATTTAAAATAATGGCGACAAAAGGGACTTCCATGCTTCTTGAGGAACAGGGTATTCCCAATGAAATGATAAACAAAGTTTCGATGGGACGCCCCCATGTGGTTGACGCAATAAAAAATAAAAATCTTCATCTTATTATAAACACAGGAACAGGCGCCGAACCGATGAAAGACGGCTATGAAATCCGCCGCGCCGCGATCAAATACAATATTCCATGCATCACAACGATTCCGGGAGCAATGGCGATTTGCAGGGGGATCGAAGCACTGAAGGAAAAAAAGCTCTCGGTTAAACCGATCCAGGAATATAACCGTTATTAAACAAGGGTTCGAGGATTCCAGGATTCGAGGGTTCAAGAGTTTAGTGAATCCTTTCATGGACGGGTGAAATGATGTGTTATGCAAAAGTCTCACAAGGAGCTTCGGATTAAATGATCTCAAATTCAAATACAAATGAATGCCTGTTTTGTTCTGACGACAAGCCGAGAGAAGCCTGCGGGCTTTTTGGAATTTCCGGCCATCCCGAATCTTCCAAATTGAGTTTTTTCGGTCTTTATGCGCTCCAGCACAGGGGGCAGGAAAGCGCTGGGATTGCCGTTGCAGAGAATAACAGGATAGTCGACCATAAAGGAATGGGACTTGTCTCGGATGTGTTTGACATTAGGCATTTTGAACAGCTCGGCGGACTAAGCGCCATAGGCCACGTCAGGTATTCCACGACAGGAAGTTCGATACTTTCAAATGCGCAGCCTTTTGTCATTCATCACAGGAAAAGATCGTACGCAGTCGCCCATAACGGAAACCTCGTAAATGCTCACAGCCTCAAGAACGAGCTTGAGGAGGCGGGATCTATTTTCCAGACCACGATGGACAGCGAGATCTTCCTGCATCTTTTCGTAAAGAATATCAGTTCCGGACTTGAAAGAGCCCTGGTTGAAACAGTGAAGAGGTTGAAAGGGGCTTTTTCCATAGTTGTCCTGACAAGCGAAGGTGAGGTTATAGGGATAAAAGACCCGAACGGATTCCGCCCCTTGTGCCTCGGCAGACTTAACGGAAGTTATGTGCTGGCTTCAGAGACATGCGCCCTTGACCTTGTTGAAGCCGAGTTTATAAGGGAGCTTGATCCTGGCGAAATCATAATAATAGGAAAAAACGGGTTGAAAAGCATAAAAACAGAAACGCCGGAGCGCAGATCTTTCTGCATATTCGAATTCATCTATTTTGCGCGTCCCGACAGCACGATCTTCGGCAGGAATGTGTATGAAACAAGAAAGGCGCACGGACGCTGCCTTGCAAAGGAATCGCCCGCTAAGGCAGATCTTGTGATGCCTTTTCCGGATTCGGGAACATATGCGGCCCTCGGTTTTTCAGAAGAATCGGGAATACCCTTCGAGATGGGTATGATAAGAAACCACTATGTCGGGAGAACTTTTATACAGCCTACTCAAAGCATGCGCGATTTTAGCGTAAGGATAAAACTGAACCCCATAAAAGAGATACTTAAAGGTAAGGAGATAGTGATTATAGAGGACTCGATTATAAGGGGAACTACCGTTAAAACCAGGGTGAAAGCGCTTCGCGAGCTGGGAGTTAAGAAGGTGCATATGCGTGTAAGCGGTCCGCCGCACAGGTTTCCCTGCCATTACGGAATAGATTTTTCAACAAAGGGAGAGCTGATAGCTTCAGGTAAAACCGTGCCTGAGTTAAAAGATCTTCTCGGCCTTGATTCACTCCACTACCTGAGCATAGAAGGACTTTTAAAATCAACGGATATTGAAAATCCCGAAAGAAATTTCTGCAAGGCATGTTTTGACGGATGCTACCCCGTGGAATTTGATGAGCAGCTGTCAAAAGACTGTCTTGAAAAATAAATCCTTTCATGTTATCTGTGTTTTTAAGTATAATGAAGAAAAAAAATTATCCGGATCGCTTATTTATTCCGTAAAAATATAAGCCAATAGAAGATGAGAGGTTTTTGCATAACTAACATTAGGAACTGGCAGGGGTATTCGCTGGTGCGTTATGCCGGAAAACTGTATTTGACGCGTCAACGCCACCAGATGGTAAACAGCTGAATGTCAGGCCCGTTACACGGGTACTGCGAAGTACGAACGACAGAAGAAAAGGAGGCATCATGATCGAGTCAAAATACCTTCAGGATAATATGCAAAACATTCAGAAGCTCATGAACATTCAAACCCTCAAGCACTTTGAAATAAAAAGCCTTGCAAAGCTTTTGAGGCTCAGCAAGATCAGGGAGTATGAAGACGGGGAGATAATTATAAAAGAAGGCGAAAAGGATGCGTGGCTCTATTTCCTTTTAGACGGCAAGGTAAAGGTCTCAAAAGACAATTGCGAGATTACTACAATCGATAGGAAGGGCGAAATCTTCGGAGAGATGAGGGTCATTGACACATTGAGCAGATCTGCATCGGTTTATGCCGTCGGTAGAACAGTATGCCTTGCAGTCGATACTCTGGCGCAGAGCAAGCTTGCAGGCAGCGGTGAAAGGGATGAAAGAGTCGATTTTCTTCTCCTTTTATACAGGATATTTGCGGAATACATGTCGATAAGGCTTCGTCTGACAAACGAGGAACTTGTTAAAGCAAGGAAACAGGTGGAACGACTTAAAAAAAACGCTCAATGAAAGAGAAAAAAACAGTTTCGTTTTCAAAAAACTCTACCAATATTTTTTTCCATATTCTTACAAACTGCAACCTTAGCTGCAGGCACTGTTATATAAACAAAAAGCAGCATGGAAAGAAAACCCTTCCTCTTGAAACAATAAACGCCTGGCTTGACGCATTTGTCGGAAAGAGCGAAATTGCCAATGTGATCTTTCTCGGCGGAGAACCCACCCTGCACCCGGATCTTTCTCTTGCCATAAAACATGCAAAAAAAACCGGGTTTAAATCGGTCACGATAGATACAAACGGTTATCTTTTTAACGGCATCCTGTCAAAAATAGAACCAGGAGAAGTCGATTATATAAGTTTCAGCTTAGATGGCGCTTCAAAACGGACAAATGACATGTTAAGGGGAAAGGGCTCGCATGATAAATGCATTCTGGGAATAAAAGAGGCGGTATCAAAAGGATTTAAAACAAGCCTGATTTATACCGTAAGTTCCGCGAATATAGACGAACTCGGCATGATTGAAGATCTGCTTTTTGATTTGGGAGTCGGAAGATTTTTTATCCAGGTGATAGGCATAAGGGGAAGAACGGCAAAAGGCGGTTCTTCAGGAATATTTCCTGAAACTCCACAGGTATCCCGGCAGAAATGGCTCGATATAATACCTGCAACAGCGGAAAAGATCGCGCGCCGGGATATTACTGTGACATATCCGAAGGTTTTTTTAAATCCCAAGGATGGATTTGAATGCGCCGGAGTTGTGGCAGATAATTATTTTATTTTTCCGAACGGAAGAGTCTACCGATGTCCTTTGTGCGAAGATTATCCCATTCACAGCGTGGAATTTGAAGAAAACAGGCTTGTTAAAACAGGGAAAATAAATGAAACGGACCTTTTCGGGCTTTCAATTCCCGAAGGATGTGTTATGAATAAGCTGATACAGCCCGGTAATCTGGGCTATAAAAAGGATGGAACTCCGGAGTATAAAATAGCATGCTGCCTTCTCAAGGAAGAGATTCCCGGAAGCAGATAACAGGATAATAAATGGCTGAATTTATAAAAGACCTGTCATTAGCTGAACGCTTTAAAATTTCTCTTCTTTCTCTGCTTGCATCCTGGTTTGTCCGGCTCTGGTTCGGGACCGTACGCGCAAAGATCATAAACAGGCATATCTACGAAGAATATTTTCTTAACAACAGGGACAAGGGAAATGTCGTTATTGCTTCGTGGCACAGGCACGCCATATTTCTCTTCTATTTCTTCCGGAACATCAAAAACGGCGTTGGAATGGTTAGCCGGAGCAAAGACGGAGAGCTTGTTGTCCGTGTAGGGAAGCGCTTCGGATATGATTTTGTCCGCGGTTCTTCCTCTAAAGGAGGAGGAGAAGCTCTTCTTGCGATGATCGACTACATGAACAGGAAAGGGGCTCCGAAGTTCTGCGGCACGGCAGTTGACGGGCCGAGGGGTCCGGCGCGTGTTTTAAAAAAAGGAATGCTTGTTCTTGCAAAGGAGACCGGTTCGTATTTCATACCGCTTGCGAGTTCCGGCACGAAGGTTATAACTTTTCACAAGGCGTGGGACAAGACCATAATTCCGTATCCGTTCAGCACGGTATATATCGAATTCAACGATCCCATGATCATTCCAAAGGATATTTCAGAAGAGGAGCTTGAAAAATTGCGGGTTAAAACTGAAAAGCTTTTCAACGAAATGACGGATAATATGGATAAGATCGCCGGATATAAGGGATAGGGTGGCCATGGATCAGGCCAGTCTGCTTTGATACGTATAAACCTGCCGGCGCAACAAAACTTGAACCGAAACGCGAGCGCATACCCCCGACCGCTCTGCGGCGGGGAGTTCCAATTATTAATTACGTATAACTGACTGGTTTATCATTCCGGTCATAACACCGTGACACCGGCACGCGGTGCTGATGAGCAGATCCCCTTTAGCGGTTTCCGCTTGGCGGAGCAGCAAAAAAAGTTGTTTCCCTCTATATCCTCCAACTCCCGCTGCCAGCTGATGGCTCCGGATCATAAGTGACTCAAAAGAAGGAACGCAGAGCTGTTCAAGAAGGTCAAACATATTCTGTTTCCTGGGAATCCGCGTGACCGTGCATATATCAGCTGGTTCGCAACAATTGTCAGGGCATCTGAATGACGCGTGACTGACATATATGTCACCGGAAGAGCCGCGCATGGGATTAGGGAGCAGCAAGTCCATATCTGGCGGCAGTGAGGGTTCGCGCCTGAACCGTTTCGGCCCGAGGCGACGCAGGCACCATTCCGCGGCAAGATGCAGAGGCAATGCCGGGATAATCCAGTCCGGCTCATCTCCGGGTCTTAGATTGTGTTCAAGAAAATCCACGCCGTCAGCCTGTTCAAGGGTGCAGTTTGCTCCCTTCCCCGGTTCAAGCTTTTCCCTAACCTGGTCTATGAGAACAAATTTCCTTTCTTTCTGCTGCTCTGATAATTGCCGGAGCGCCCGCAGGCCGAAACGCCCCATTCCTGCAATCCAGATCGTCTCCATCAGCAGATCAGCACCAATCCGCAAACATTTGCCATTTGGGTTGAATCGGAATCCGAGTTATTTGCGGCCCTTCCGAAAGGCCATCCGGCTGTTTTAAAAAGCTCAGCCACGTTAATTCCGAATCCGGACATGGAAGGCCTTGCATATTGAGGATTTCTGCATTTTCCTTTTTCAGAAAGCGCAAGGCATTCCGGGTGATCATGACAAAATATATTTTTGCATGAACCTCCGGCATAGGCCCGCGCACCGGCAAAGCCAGATTTTATGGCGGACTTTTCTATGCCGGATGCTATTTCGTGGAGCAATTGAAAAACCTCGCGGCTCTCACTGGAATAAAGAACTTTGGAAGGAACATCGATTTTGAAAAAAACAGCCTGACTATATTTTTCAAGCTGTTTTCTGAATGCTGACGGTCCGGAAACATGAGGCGGGCAGCTTTTTGACAATCCATAATTCATGCATCGGGGTTCTCTGCATCTGTCGGCAAGATTATCATCAATTATAATATCGTTTGTTGCAACAACAGCAACTTCAGTAGCCCCGGATTTATAAGTTTCTTGAATTAAATCTTTCAGTTTAGTGTTCATTTGTTAAGGGTACCCGATCAGCAAAAAAATCATTCCGGTTCTTTCAAACGATCAGCCTGCCGTTTGTTGATTTTGTCGATATCTTTTTTCATCTGGTCCATCTGTTCGACTTTTTTCTGTCCGCTGAGCTCCTTTACCGTGTCATCCACCTTTCCGCGGCTGTCGGTGCCTTCACAGCCGGCAAAGACCAGGCAGGTAAAGATAACAAGGAGCGGGGGCCAAATACGGAGGTTTTTGTTATCCATCCCATGGTATTTCCTTTCGGAACGTGTAAATTAGAAATTAAAGGGCTTTCCACAAACATACCTGACCATCATAAGCAAATAATTACAGACTACAAGCAATACGCTTTTTCCGATAATAAACACATTTTACGCAGACCATCAATAGAACTTATTTGATTTTATATGAATATTGGAATAAAAAACCGTTTAGTAAATATTACGCATATTAATTGATAGTGCTTGTGGGAGAATTGAAATGCCATTGGTCACTGTAACGATGATAAAAGGGAAACCAAAAGAATTCAGGAAATCAATTTTAGATGCCGTGCATTTTTCGCTGGTAACGGCATTCAAAATTCCGGATCATGATCGAAATCAACGCATTGTCGAAATTGATTCAGATAATCTCGAATATCCTTCCGGAAAATCAGATAATTTTATTACAATCGAGATGAATATCTTTCCTGGAAGATCAATCGGAGCGAAGCGAACATTATATCAGGAAATAGTGGCTCGGCTCAAAACATTAGGCATACAGAGCGATGATATTTTAATTGTGCTTAATGAACCCCTGCTTCATAATTGGGGTATCCGGGGAGGAAATCCGGCAAGCGAAGTGGATATAGGCTTTAAAATCGATGTATAAGGAGGTATTATCCATCGCGCCCGGAAAATGACTTCAACTTGTCTCAGATCAGCAAAGACGTGACAAACACGCCGACCATCATAAATGCAACCGCCAGTTTCACAGCGGTAGCTAAGAGCATTCCAAACCATGCGGCGGCGCCGACTTTGCCAGCACGAAACAAATCTTTGTGCGCGATGAACTCACCGATTGATGCGCCTGCCAGCGGCATGAAAATAAGCCCCCAGAGACCGGTAAATACTCCAGCAATGGTTCCGATTGCAGCGCCGATGATACCCTGCCTGCTGGCACCCGCTTTTTTGGCGGAGACAGCTGCGGCTACGTAGTCGACAGCTATGCCGAAAACCGCCAGGATCGCCATCACAACAACAGTAAACTCGCTGATTTGCTGAAAATCACCGATCCACGCTGCTATCAGCACGCCGCAGAAGATCAGCGGAACGCCGGGCAATGCCGGCAGCACAGCACCCGCTACACCGACCAGTATCAGCAAAACGGTGGTGATCCAGAGCGCGGTTGTCATGTTCCGGCACTTTTATTTTTCAAACTTTTTCCTATATTCCATGCCGTACCAAGTTTTTCCCATGAAAACTGTATTCCGAAATAGTTTTTGTATATAAAGCGTCAAAAATGACGCATGGAAATTGTGGTGGGACTGTCGGAATGCGAGCTTAAATAATCATATAGCGCCTAATTTGTCAATGAATTTACAGCAGGTTAGCTAAAGGGTTCAGGTGGTCAGGAAAAGGATTTGCACGGCAGAGGATTGTTTTGGCGCAAAAAGTAAAATGGCTGAGGGACGAGGATTCGAACCTCGGTTAACGGGGCCAGAACCCGTCGTCCTGCCGCTAGACGATCCCCCAGCAAGATTGTGCAGATTCTAATTAATGGGTAAATGATAGTCAAGATATTTCTGGCGAAGATACCGGCAATATCAGCCGCCATTCGCTTCAATGAAGGAAACGGCGCTTCTTAACCTTTCCATCGACTTTTCTTTTCCGAGCACATTCAATATTTCAAAGATGCCCGGACTCACTGTTTTTCCGGTTAAGGCCAGACGGACCGGCTGCGCAATTTTTCCTAGCTTGAGCCCTGTTGTTTCCATAGCTTTCATAAAGACATTTTCGAGACTTTTTTCATCGAACAATTCAAGTGATTCAAGAGAGTTGATAAGCATCTTGAGAATTCCGAGGGAATCTGGTGTAAAGAATTTGGCTGCCGTATCCTTATCGTATGAGATGGTGTCTTTGAAGTAGAAAGCGGCGCTTTCGGCCATCTCTTTTAAAGTCTTGCTGCGGGCATTGAGTGTTTTTATAACTCCTTCGACAAAAGGAGCCTCTTTCATATCAAAGCCCAGATTTTTTAAAAACGGTTCAAGATGTTTTGCAGTCTTTCCCGGCTGAGTCATTTTTATATGATCGGCATTTAAGGCAAGAAGTTTATCGATATCAAAAACCCCTGCTGATCTGCCGATATTTTCAAGAGAGAATTTTTCAATAAGCTCCTCTCTTGTAAAAAATTCCTGGTCGCCGTAAGACCAACCAAGACGCACTATATAATTGATGAAGGCATCAGGCAGATATCCCATATCCCTGTATTCGGTAACAGACATAGCCCCATGCCGCTTGCTCAGGCGGGTCCTGTCTCCTCCGAGCACCATCGGAACATGCCCGAAGGCAGGAAGCTGAGCGCCAAGAGCGTTATATATCATTATCTGTTTCGGAGTGTTGTTGACGTGATCATCGCCTCTTATAATGGTATTTATGCCCATTGTAATATCGTCTATGACTACGGCCAGATTATAGGTAGGGGTTCCGTCGCTTCTTCTTATGACAAAATCATCAAGCTCGGTATTCTGAAATACGATGTTGTTTTTAATTACATCATGAACAACCGTTGCGCCGGTAAGTGGCGCTTTGATGCGGACAACTGCATTATCTGAATTTTTAAGCCCCTTTTCCCTGCACGTCCCGTCATATTTGGGTTTTTTCCCGGTTGCCATGGCGACCTTCCGCATCTCTTCGAGCTTTTCGGGGGAACATGTACAGTAGTAAGCATTGCCTGAATCAATAAGTTTTTGGATATATTCAATATAAATATCGAACCGTTTTGATTGAAAATAGGGGCCTTCATCCCAGTCTATGCCGAGCCATTCCAAAGCTTCAAATATTGCATCTACCGACGCCTGAGTGGAACGCTCAGTATCAGTATCTTCGATTCTTAATATGAAACGCCCCTTCATGTGGCGCGCGTAAAGCCAGTTGAAAAGAGCGGTTCTGGCGCCGCCGACATGCAGATAGCCTGTCGGGCTTGGTGGGAAGCGGGTAATAATTGTTTGATTCATTTTTCACCTTGAATTTTACTTCAATTTAAATTAGTATTAGCAATAAGTAAAAACAAAATTATTGTATAGTTTTTTTATCTCATGCCGGCATATAAGGATGTAACGTATCGTTTCATCCAAAACAGATCCGGAGAAACCGTATAAGCCAAGTGTTAATATTATATTGTGTATTATTAATATGATATATCGGACAACCGGTTTTTCCCATCCGGATTCTACCCGGGTAACATACAAAACAGTTTTGCATAAGTAAACAAATAATAAAAAAAATCGCAAAAATCCTTGACAATCGGTTGCTTTTAAATTACTAGAACCGGGAAATTTTACAATATTAGTGATTTATAGTTTTTAATAATTTTTTCATTAAGTTAGGAGATTACTCATGGCAGTACCAAAGCATAAAACATCTAAGTCAAAACGGGATAAAAGACGTACCCATCAGAAGGTTGAAGCTCTCAACCTATCTAAATGCTCCCAGTGTGGAGAAGCTGTTCTTCCGCATAATGCCTGTCCGTCTTGCGGATATTATAAGGGGCGCGAAGTTATTAAAAACAAAGAGGAATAAGTTTTAATGACCTTGCCGGAAGCGGATAAAAAAGTCGGTCTGAAGGGGCTTGATGCAGATTCAAGAGAAATGGTGCTGGAGACTGTGGACCGGCTCAGAAAGAGGCTTCTTACCAGGGATAAAATTCTGGAATACGATAAAAAGGAAATTTTCCCTGAAGAGACGATCAGGCAGATGCTAAGCCCTGAAATAGGACTGCAGCTTCTCGGAATTCCCGAAGTTTATGGCGGTATGGGAGGAGGGGCGCGGGATATCTGCATTTTGACCCGTGAGATGGCAAAGATTTGTCTCGGGATAACAACCGCCTTTTTTGCCATTCAGCTTGGGGCGGACCCGCTGATTGTAGGTGGCACGGAAGAGCAAAAAAAGAAATGGCTTGGCGCAATCGCAGACGGATCATCTCTTGTTGCATACGCCGTTACAGAGCCTGATGCCGGGAGCAATGTTGCCGCAATAAAAACAAAAGCCGACCCGGTTGTAAATAATGAAGGAAAAATTACAGGGTATACAATAAACGGTGCGAAACAGTTCATCTCTACCGGAGGATATGCCGATTTTATTACACTTTTAGCAGATACGCCGGAGGGCCCCACTTTCTTTGTCGTCGAAAAAGAGGCAAAAGGTTTTATACGGGGCAAGGGTGAAGAAAAACACGGCATACGCGCGTCCAATACCTCGCCGCTTTCATTTACTGATGTATTTGTGCCTTTTGAAAACCTGATCGGAGGAGTCCCGGGGCAGGGATTGAAACAGGCAAACAAGGTTTTCGGATATACAAGGGTGATGGTTGCAGCAATGGCTCTCGGGGCCGGAGAAGCATCTCTTAACATTCTTATCCCATATGCCGGACAAAGAATGCAGTTCGGAGCCCCTCTTTCCGAAAAACAGGGTTACACGCATAAGCTTGTTGTTTCAGATGCGGTAAGACTTGAAGCCGCATCGGCATATATCGACGAAATTGCGGAAAGGCTTGATTCGGGAGAAGAAGATCTCCAGGTGGAAGGTTCAATAGCAAAGCTTTTTGCCACTGAAGCCGCAAATCAGGCGGCAGACCATGCTATCCAGGGGCTTGGAGGGTACGGATACATTGCCGAATATGAAGTCGAAAAGATCAGGCGGGATGTAAGAGTTACAACCATATATGAAGGAACCAGTGAAATTCAGCAGAGTATCATAAGCACCTTCCGCTGGAAAAAAACCTGGAAGACAAAGGGCGGATTTTACTTTTCAATTTGCAGAGAAATGGAAGAACTGGATGCTTCTTTGAAGGATGCGGGATGCAGGTACTATGGTCTTGCCGCAAAAGCACTTAATGACACGATAACGCTTGTTTATGAAAACAAGCTGACAAGGCAGCAGTATGTAATGTTTCTTCTTGCCGATATGATGACCCATGTCGAAGTCGGAGCAAGTCTTGCCAGAAAATGCTCCGTGCTCGTGAAAAACGGCGGGCCTGAGGCTGAAAAGATAAGAATCATGACGAGAATTTTTGCAAATGAAACTGCGCAGCTTGTAATAAACAACGTCAGCAGGATTCTGATCGGTTCCGGGATTTTTGAAAATAAAAAGATCTCCGACTTCATGCGGAACATTTCATACGATACGCTTATGATGAGTTATATGAATGTGTTAACCGACATGGACAGGGTTGCCGATATTTTATTTGAGAGGCGGTAATGGCGGATCTGATGAAGAGAACAGTGGTTGTAACAGGAGGCTCAAGAGGTATCGGAAGAGCTATCTGCCTTGCCTTTGCGGGTCCTGAGGCCAATGTTTACTTCAATTATTCATCCGCTTCAGCCGCTTCCATGGAAACCGAAGAGCTGGTTGCCCGGGCAGGCGGTTTCGCAAAAGGGTTTCAGGTCAATGTCGGGTCGGAAAAAGAGGTGGAAAGTTTCTTCAGCAAAATAATGGAAGATACGGGGCGGGTCGATGTTCTTGTCAATAACGCCGGCATTACAAGGGATGGTCTGCTGGCCCGCATGAAGGAAAAAGACTGGGATGATGTTCTTGATATCAACCTGAAGGGCACATTCATCTGTACCAAAACAGTTACAAGACCCATGATGAAGCAAAGATACGGACGGATCATCAACATATCTTCCGTTGTGGGCGCAAGCGGCAATCCCGGGCAGGCAAATTACGTCGCTTCAAAAGCCGGGATAATAGGATTTACAAAGGCTGTTGCAAAAGAGCTTGGTTCGCGGGGAATAACAGTCAATGCAGTGGCCCCGGGTTTTGTTGAAACCGATATGACAGCATCTTTGTCGGAGAAAGTTAAGGAATTGATGATAAGCCAGATTCCGCTTGGACGGTCCGGCAGGCCTGAAGATGTAGCGGCGGCAGTTCTTTTTCTCGCTTCCGAAGGAGCCTGTTATATTACCGGCCAGGTTATTCATGTCAGCGGCGGAATGTATATGTGACGGCTTTGAAAAAGCTCATTCCGCGGCGTTGCGCTTCATTCCTCAAGATTTGCGCGCCTTGCATAATAAGCTTATTTACTTTACCGTCTGAAATTTGGATTTGTATATCTGATCCTATGTGATGTGAAAGGAGATTTGATTTTATGTCTGTTGAAGAAAAAGTAAAAAAAATTATTGCCGAGAAGCTGGGAGTAGATCTTTCAGAAGTTGTGCCCGAGGCCTCTTTTGTTAATGATCTTGGAGCGGATTCCCTGGATTTGGTTGAACTTATCATGACCATGGAGGAAGAGTTCGAGATAGAAATTTCGGATGATGACGCTGAAAAACTTGTTACTGTAAAAGATGCGATTGATTTTATAAACTCCCACTGATCCTTTATTGCCCCTGCCCTTTATAAAAAGGGCAGGGGCAATTCCAAAAACTTCTCTTATCCTGTCTTTGTCAGATAAATCGTGTGTATTTAAAGCTTATTTTTTTCTTGCGGTTATTATAAGATAAATGTAATTTTACATGTTATTTATTATTGATGAACCAGTAAAAAGCACAAATTTTCTCTTTTATGTCATTTCCGCGAAAGCGGGGCGCTTAGTGAAGCGTGAGCTCTATCCGGTTTTTTCAGCTGATTCCGGACTCCCGTTGTCACGGGAGTGACAGGATTTTCATGTGAAAAAAGCAGCTTTTTACAAAGCCGTTATAATTTGAGGATAAAGGGATAAACCGATGAATAAATCACCTCTTGTTATAGGAAGCGATCATGCAGCATATCAGCTCAAGGAGAAAATAAAGATATTTTTGGTTGAAAACGGCATAGTTGTGGAGGATATGGGCGCTCAGAGTGAAAGTTCCGTGGATTATCCTGATTATGGAATCAAGGTTGCATCTCTTGTGTCGGCAGGCAAATTCGACCGCGGTATTCTGCTTTGCGGCACAGGGCTCGGCATGTCGATGGTTGCCAACAGGTTTTCGAATGTAAGAGCGGCTCTCTGCAACGATCTTTTTTCGGCAATCATGAGCCGGCGCCATAACAATTCCAATGTGCTTGTAATGGGAGGGCGTGTAATCGGAGATGTCCTCGCGATTGAAATAGTAAAAGCCTGGCTTGAAACACAGTTTGAAGGGGGACGCCATCAGGCAAGACTTGATAAATTTAATGGTATGGGAAAAAACGTTTGAACCCTCGAATCTTTGATCCCTTTCACCCGGTTAATCGGGTGAAAAACTAAAAGGCTGATTTAAAAGGAAGCTAAAGTTGAATCTGAAATACATTGAAGAAACGGACTCTGAAATTGCAAAGGTTATTTCCAGTGAAGTAGAAAGGCAGAAAAACACACTGGAATTAATAGCCTCCGAAAATATTGCCAGTCAGGCCGTAATGACGGTCCAGGGGAGTGTTCTTACAAACAAGTATGCGGAAGGGTATCCGGACAAACGTTATTACGGCGGATGCGAAAATGTTGATGTAGCCGAAAAACTGGCCGTTGAAAGGGTCAAAAAGCTTTTCGGGGCTCCATACGCTAATGTGCAGCCGCATTCGGGGTCTCAGGCAAACATGGCGGTATATTTTGCGTTGCTCAATCCCAAAGATACTATACTGGGAATGAATCTTTCTCACGGCGGCCATTTGACACACGGGAGCCCTGCAAGCTTTTCCGGCAGATTCTTCAATTTTGTCCATTACGGAGTTCATAAGGAAACGGGAATCATTGACTATAAGGAGCTTGGCCGGATAGCCGAGAAGCACAAGCCCAAAATGATAGTAGCCGGCGCCAGCGCATATCCGAGAATAATTGAGTTTGAGACTTTTGCCGAAATAGCCGGCTCGGTTGGCGCATATCTGATGGTTGATATGGCTCATATAGCGGGTCTTGTTGCTGCAGGCGTTCATCCGTCTCCCGTGCCTTTTGCAGATGTTGTGACGTCGACCACCCATAAGACATTGAGAGGGCCGAGGGGGGGCATGATACTTGCGAAGGCTCAGTTTGGCGAGAAGCTCAACAAGGAAATCTTCCCGGGAATTCAGGGCGGACCGCTTATGCATATAATTGCTGCAAAAGCGGTTTGTTTCAAGGAGGCTCTTTCCGGATCGTTCAGGGAATACCAGGTCAGCACGGTTAAGAATGCAAAAGCGATGGCGGAAAAACTGATGAAAGCAGGCGTCAATCTTGTGTCCGGTGGGACTGATAATCACATGATGCTTGCCGACCTGAGAAATTTGAATATTACAGGAAAAGATGCCGAAAATGTGCTTGGACAGGCGGGAATAACGGTGAACAAGAATTCCATCCCGTTTGAAACATTAAGCCCGTTTATTACAAGCGGGATTCGTATAGGAACTCCTTCACTTACCACAAGGGGGATGAAAGAGCCTGAGATGGAGATAATCGCAGGTCTCATTGTTGATGTCCTCAGGAATCACAGGGATGATTCGGTTGTACGGCGGACAAAAGATAAAGTCCGCGAGCTTTGCAATGCTTTTCCGATATACAATTTTTAACAGCAAAGAGGGATAGGCTGTAGACTGAAGCAGAAAAAGTTATTGATGAACCGGGGCAGCTTTAGCGCAACAGCTGACAGTCTTGAGCCTTCAGTCTAAACAACCTTAGTAGTTGTCAGCAATTTCTGATGACTTATTAGAGATTTATTTTAAAACAAAGGATTTTAGTGAAACAAATGCCGGATAAAAACAGCCGCCCTACTTGGGACAGATATTTTATGGATATCACGGCTCTTGTAGCCAGAAGATCTACATGCCTCAGACGATCCGTGGGCGCATTGATAGTCAAGGACAAGAGAATCCTGTCGACAGGTTATAACGGCGCCCCTTCCGGTTTGAAGCACTGTCTTGAAGTCGGCTGCCTTCGCGAAAAACTGAATGTTGCATCAGGGGAGAGACACGAGCTCTGCAGGGGGATTCATGCCGAGCAGAATGCAATAATTCAGGCTGCTTATCACGGGGTTTCCATTCGCGGCGCATCTCTTTATTGCACAAATCTTCCCTGCTCGATATGCGCCAAGATGATAATAAATGCAGGCATAAAGAAGATATATTATCTTGACGGATATGCAGATGCCATCTCTTCCGAAATGCTTAAGGAAGCTGAAATAGAAGTTATGAAAATTGAGAATACCTGACGGGGAGGCCTTTTATGAAATGCCCTTTTTGCGCGGAACTTGACAACAAGGTAATAGATTCAAGATTGAGCAAGGATGGAAACGTGATCCGCAGGCGCAGGGAATGCATAGGATGCAGCAGGCGGTTCACAACATATGAGCAGATTGAAGATATTCCGGTTGTGATTATCAAGAAAGACGGGCGCAGAGAGGTTTTTTCAAGAGACAAAGTGCGGACCGGCATCCAGAAAGCATGCGAAAAAAGAAATATAAGCATGAATGTTATAGAAGATTTTCTTGATGAGCTTGAGAGAGATCTCAGGGAAACAGGAGAAAAAGAGATAGATGCCCACGTTGTCGGCGAAAAAATAATGGCCAAGCTTCATGAAATTGACGCTGTGGCTTATGTCCGGTTCGCTTCGGTATACAGGGAATTCAAGGATGTTAATGATTTTGTCTCGGAGCTAAAGAAACTCCTAACTAAATGAAACAGCCCGGTGAACGCCGGTTGTTTCAGATTCGGGGATTACGGTGTCCGGATGATAAGCGTTTTCCCATCACTCGACTTCCTGACCCCCTGAACCATTTTCAGGCAGGACCCAGAAAGATATTTTTGCCTGATTGAAACTTTGTCTGCCAATCATGGTAGCAGGCTGGTAAATATGGATGATACATTCTTCATGAAGATGGCGCTTGATCTTGCCGAGAAGGGCCGGGGGTTTACTTCCCCGAACCCTATGGTCGGCGCTGTTGTTGTCAAAGACGGCAAGGTTGCCGGGAAAGGATATCATGAAGCTGCAGGAAAACCGCATGCGGAGGTAAATGCCATCGATGATGCAAAAGCCTGCGCAATAGGCGCCACTCTTTATGTGACGCTTGAACCGTGCAACCATTTTGGGAAAACACCTCCCTGCACTGAAAAAATTCTTGAAGCAGGGATAAAAAAGGTTGTAGCAGCAGTCAGAGACCCCAATCCCGGCGTAAAAGGAGCCGGTGCGGAATATTTAAGAAGCAAGGGCGTTGAGGTAATCTTTGGAATTTGTGAAACTGAGGCTAGAAGGCAGAATGAAGTTTTTTTAAAATATATTCAAACAAAGCGGCCGTTTGTTACCGTTAAATGCGCTTCGACACTAGACGGGAAGATTGCAACCAAAACAGGAGACTCCAAATGGGTTACGGGAGAGGATGCAAGGCGGTTTGTTCACCGGCTGAGGCATTTTACCGATGCCATTATGGTTGGAATTGATACTGTAAAAAGGGATGATCCGCAACTTACAACCCGGATAGACGGAATGAAGGGGCGGAATCCGGTAAGAATAATTCTCGATTCAAGGCTTTCAATTTCTGAAGATGCGATTGTATTGCAGCAAAATTCCGGTTCTGATACAATTATAATTGTAAGTGATTCGGCGCTTGATGCGGCGCAGTTAAGGAAAAAATCAAAACTTGAAGAAAAAGGCATTAAGATTATCGAGTCTCCGGAAAGGGGCGGTCTGATAGATCTCGATTTTCTTATGGGAAAACTCGGCTCAACCGGGATCACGAGTGTTTTAATTGAGGGTGGAAGCCGTGTGATAGCATCCGCCTTTTCCGCCGGGATAGTGGATAAGATTTTCTTTTTCTTTGCTCCAAGGATTCTTGGCGGTGATGGAGTAACCATCTGCAGTGGTCCCGGGCCGGTTCTAATGAGTGATTCCATTCCGGTGAAGGATGTGCATGTTCAAAAGGTTGGAGATGACATCATGATTGAAGGATATATCCGGTGATATGTTTACGGGAATAATCGAAAGCCTCGGCGATATAAAGATGGTTCGGTCCACCGGGCAAGGGGGAATGCGTTTTGCCATAGAAACCGGTATTAACCTGGACGGTACAGGTCTAGGGGAGAGTATAGCTGTAAACGGGGCCTGCCTTACGGTTGTCGGGATTGCCGGAAAGCGTTTTGATGTTGATGTATCACCCGAGACCCTTGAAAAAACAACCCTAGGAAACGCAAGAGCGGGAGAACGGGTAAACATAGAGCGGGCCATGCGTCTTTCAGACCGCCTGGACGGGCATCTTGTTTCGGGACATGTTGACGGAGTTGGTTCTATAACCGGAAAAAAAACCGCCGGAAATGCTGTAATAATAACTTTCGGAATACCCGTTTCGATTTCACGTTATATAATTAAAAAAGGTTCAGTTGCGGTTGACGGAGTGAGTCTTACGATAAACAACTGTGATGAGAAATGGTTTGAAGTGAGCATAATACCTCATACTGCCGCGCTTACTACAATGGGTATAAAAGGAGTAGGCGGTTTTGTGAATATTGAAACAGATATGATCGGCAGATATGTTGAACGATTTGTAAAGCTGCAATCGGCCGGCAACAGGGAAAAAGATGTAAAATCATCAATAGATATGGCTTTCCTGGCAAAATCGGGATATCTGTAGAGGAAAGGGTTCGAGGGTTCAAGGGGAAAAGCTGAGGCAGATGGGAAGCCTTTTTTAATAAAGCCGGAAAAAGGTCAATTATATAAGTGATACAGATATTAATGTAAGGAGATGTGTTTAAAAAATGCCGTTAATTTCAATTGAAGAGGCCATCAGGGATATAAGAGAAGGGCGCATGGTTATTCTGTCTGACGATGAAGACCGTGAAAATGAGGGCGATCTGACCATGGCTGCCGAAAAAGTAAACCCTGAAGCTATAAATTTCATGTCAAAGTACGGGAGAGGTCTTATATGCCTTTCCATGACGGGCGAGAAAATCGATTCGCTTGAGCTTCCGCCCATGGTTGAAAACAATACATCCATGTTTCAGACAGGTTTTACAGTTTCCATAGAAGCAAGATGCGGTGTTACAACCGGAATTTCAGCCGCTGACCGCGCAATCACAATACTTACTGCCATAGCAGACGGCGCTAAGCCCAAGGACCTTGTCAGGCCCGGTCATATTTTCCCTTTAAGGGCAAGAGACGGAGGCGTGATGGTGCGTTCGGGGCAGACGGAGGGATCCGTTGATCTGGCCCGTCTAGCCGGCTTGAAACCGGCCGGGGTTATTTGTGAAATAATGGATGAAGATGGCACTATGGCCAGAATGCCTGCGCTTGAAAAATTCAGCGAGAAGTACGGAATAGGCATTTGCACCATAGCGGATCTCATCGAATACCGGATGAGAACCGAAAGCTTTGTCAGAAGATCTGCGGAAACAATTATTCCGACTTCATATGCCGGAGAATTCAAGGCAATAGTATATGAAAATGATGTTGATGACTTTCTCCATATTGCAATGGTGAAGGGAGATATAGACCCCGAACAACCTGTTCTTGTCAGGGTTCATTCAGAATGCCTTACCGGTGATATATTCGGATCTTTAAGGTGCGACTGCGGCGACCAGCTTCATGAGTCTATGAGAATGATTCAGAAGGCAGGTTCTGGAGTTCTTCTTTATATCCGCCAGGAGGGGCGCGGCATCGGGCTTGTAAACAAGATTAAAGCCTATGCGCTGCAGGACCAGGGATTTGATACTGTTGAGGCGAATGAAAAGCTGGGATTTAAGCCGGATATTAGAAATTACGGCATAGGCGCCCAGATTCTGGTTGATCTTGGTGTAAGAAAGATGAGGCTAATAACAAACAATCCCAAAAAAATGGTAGGGCTCGACGGATATGGATTAAGCATTGTTGAGCAGGTCGGGATTGAAATAGAGGCCAATAAATATAACAAGGGATATCTTGAGTGTAAAAAGCTTAAAATGGGGCATCTCATCAATGTTGATGCTGTACCATGATTTTACCGGTTTTTTGATTTTTCCTTAAACTATGGAGGAATATATGCCTAAAATTATCGAAGCAAGGCTTCTTGCCGAAGGCAAGAGATTTGCAATTGTAGCAAGCCGGTTTAATGATTTTATTACAGACAGGCTTGTTGGGGGAGCTGTTGACGCGCTGCTGCGGTCTGGGGCAAAGGAATCCGATATTGAAATAGTTAAGGTGCCGGGCTGTTTCGAGATTCCTCTTGTTGCAAAGAAAATGGCGGCAAGGAAAAAGTATAATGCCATTATATGCATCGGCGCAGTAATCCGCGGCGCAACGCCGCATTTTGACTATGTGAGCGCCGAAGTTTCAAAAGGGATTGCGATGGTTGGGCTGGAGGCATCGGTCCCGGTTATCTTTGGAATAATAACCGCCGACACAATAGAGCAGGCTATCGAGCGTGCGGGCACCAAGGCCGGAAACAAGGGCTGGAGCGCTGCAATATCCGCCGTTGAAATGGCAAATCTGATTGAAATAGTCGATCAAGAATAGCGATGGGAAGCCGCCGCAGGTCAAGGGAGCTTGCAATGCAGGCTCTTTTTTATATGGATAAATGCCGGGATAATTCGGAAGAGAAACTTAAACTCTTCTGCGATAATTTTAATCCCGCCGAAGATATTCTTCCTTTTTTCGGGAGGCTTGTAAGGGGTGTTACCTGTTCTGAGCAGGAGATTGATTCCATAATAGAGCAGTTTTCCAGCAACTGGAAAATAAGCCGCATGTCGTGTGTCGACAGGAACATCATGAGAATAGCCGTGTATGAACTTCTCTGGTGCAATGATATTCCGTCCAAAGTGTCGATAAATGAGGCGATTGACATAGGAAAAAAATATGGAACTGAAGAGTCGGGACCTTTTATAAACGGTATTCTCGACAGCATCCGGGATGCGATAGAAAAAGAAGAGATTAAAGTAAAAGAATAGGCTGCAGGCTATTAGACCGTAGGCTTTGAGCTGTAGGAGAATTGCTCTTATCGAAAAACCCTAATAGTCTATTGCCTGATAATCTACAGCCTTTTAAGGAGGTTGATTTGATAATAAAGGATTTGACTGTCGGGCCGATAATGGCAAACTGTTTTATTGTTGGATGTGAAACAACAAGGGAAGCGGCTGTAATCGATCCCGGTGATGAGTCGAACAGGATTCTGATGGCTCTTGCCGGGCTAAAACTAAAAGTAAGATATATAATTAATACCCACGGCCATTTTGATCATGTGGGAGCAAACAGAAAGATGAAGGATGCCACGGGCGCTGATATTCTGATACACAGGCTTGATGCTCAGATGCTCTCTCATCTTTCGGCAAGCGCCTCTGCATGGGGTCTTAAGGCGGATGATTCTCCGCTTCCGGACCGTATGGTAGAAGACGGTGACGAGATAAAAATAGGGAATATCGCTTTTAAAGTCATTCATACGCCGGGTCATACGCCTGGCGGAATTTCCCTTTATTCCGATGGATGCGTTTTTGTCGGAGACACCCTGTTTGCAGGATCAATAGGCCGCACCGATTTTCCTGGCGGTGATTTTGATACTCTCATATCAAGTATAAGAAAAAAACTGTTTGTTCTGGGAGATGATGTGAGGGTTTTTACGGGACACGGTCCTGAAACAACCATCGGCGAAGAAAAAAGGCACAACCCTTTTGTGGGAATCAGGTAAACAGCCTAATATCGAAGTATGAGAATGAACAACGGTAAAGATTTAAGTCTTTGTAAAAAGTCCGAATCCCCGTTACTTCCTTAAAAAACGGGAGAGCAGAAATCATTGATAATGCAGGATAGCGCTTGAGATTCACCGGGCGCCTCTTTATTGCTGGAATTACAATAAAGAACAAATTTATATTTATTCGAGACCATAAAGATTGAGGTTGTCTGAACCGGCACGGCGGATGTGCAATTCCCTTCAGCTTGCGGCAGGATGCTTCATTTAAGGTAAAAAGTCAGCCGCGTTGAATTCTATGACTTGATTTTTTAAGATATCATAGTAATTCATTATCTGGTTGATGTAGTTTACAGCTTCGATGCCCCTGCAGTATCCGTATTTTGTCCTGGAATAATACCTTTGCTCGCTCAACAGGGGAAGTACCCTTGAAAGAGACGCCCAGTTGTTCGGATTCAGATTCTTTTTCACGGCAAGATCCCGGGCGTCCATTATATGTCCTTCGCCTATATTATAAGCTGCAAGTGCAATAAGCAGCCTGTCAAGGCCGGCAGCCCTGTCGTATAAATTGTACAGGTTTTTTAAATGCTTTACCCCTGCATAAATGTTCTTTTCAGGATCATAAAAATCCATGAATCCGAGGCCAAAAGCCGTCTGCTCCGTTATCTGCATGAGCCCGTGTGCGCCTGCATGGCTTTGCGCCAGAGGGTCAAAATGGGATTCCTGATATGCCTGTGCGGCTATAAGTCTCCAGTCAAAACCGTATTTTGCAGCCGCGTCTTTGATTGTCTGGCTATACAGCGGAAACCATAATTGCATCATGGCATAAAAGTAACTTACATCAACATTGTCAAATGAATCTATACCCGAGTAATACCTGTTATATATTTCAGCGAATTTACCGTTTGCTTTTATAGTTTTAAAAAAAGAATTTATCCGGGAAACAAGGGATAACGCGCTTTTATCAACAGCCCAGACTAAAGATTCGTATTCGCTTATTGCTCCGGTGACGGTTACGCTCGGATAGTATCTCCTGTTGAGATAGGCCACATTGGAATAGGCGACTGTGGCTTCAATTTCATTCCGGGCAACATCTCTTATCAGTTCTTCTGTTGCGATGCCTTCGTGAAGAGCTATTTTGAGATTTATACCCCGCGTTTGAAGTTTTTTGAGCTGTTCTTCATATGGCATGCCTTTTCTTACATGAACTGTATGGCCGGCGAGGTCTTCCTGCTTTTGTATATCCCGGTTTTTTTTGTTTACGATGATATGTTGCCGGACACGCATGTAGCCGTCTGAAAATGCCGCCGTCTTCTTTCTTTCCGGCGATGCGGTCATGCTTGCCGCGATGAAGGCCCCACTGCTGTCTTTTAAAGCCGGAATAAGATCTTCCCATTTTTCGATTATCTGCACCTTAAGTTTTACGCCGAGATATTCAGCAAAAGCCTTTGCGAGTTCATACTCAAATCCCGCAGGCTGGTCTCTGTAAATATAGAAGCAATGGGCGTTATTCTGGGTAATGAGAGTGATTTCGCCTTTTTTTAGAATATGTCTGAGGCTGTTGTTCTCCGAGTTTTTTTCCAGGACGGCAAAGACGCAAAAAGAGATGAACAGAAAGATTATTATTGTGTTAAAAAGACGCGGATTTTCATTCCTGAATCCGTTTATGGCGGTTTTCAAGTGCAACTAGAAAGCTCCCAGCTGACAGTCCTTGATTTTAATGTTAAGAGTTTCACAGGCACAGCTTACGGAAAACTTTTGAGTTTTAAATTCCGATGCAATCTCCCATGCTTTTATGCACGGAAGCCTGCCGTTATCGAGAGAATTGTTGATAGCGGATTCGAGTTCGGCAGAAACAGGCTCTTTTGCTTTTACAATTTTTTTATCAGGAGTGTGACCGAATAATCCAAGCTGGCAATTGGCAAGCCTGACATTGAGACTGTCCGCGGCTTCTCCGACATCTTTTGCACTGATATTTAATTTCTCTGCTATCTCAAAAGCGGTGACGCAGGAGAGTTTATTTTCTGTAACACGCTTTAATATTTCCTTATCAACCAGGCTCATTTTTTCAGTCATGTTATATATCCTTTCGTAAGGGTTCAATAGTCCAGATCGCAGGCAGCATCTTTAATTTCAGATTGTAATCTAAATTACTCCGAAAGACAAATCATATAACAAATCCGCTGCAAGGACATATGGAGGACATGGGATGTCCCAACCCTCTCCCCTTATGTTGGCATTGGCGGCGCAACTTGACAAATCCTTATCGATAGTGATATCGTAAAACAAAAACATAATCGATAGAGGTGTTATCATGCAAACGGTAACCGTTTCTCCTAAATTTCAGGTTGTTATCCCTAAAGATATTCGGGAGGCAATGCGCCTCCGCCCTGGGCAAAAGCTTAAAGTGATTGAATATGAAGGGCGAATCGAATTAATCCCTGATCGCGATATTTCAGAACTTAAAGGATTTTTAAAAGGAATAAATACAGATTTTGAGCGCGAGGGCGATAGACTATGAATATCGTTGATTCGTCCGGATGGCTTGAATACTTTTCCGGAGGTCCAAACACGGAGTACTTTTCTTCACCTCTTAAAGACCATTCTTTTTTAATTGTCCCTGTTATTACTATTTAGTTTCCATCCGGAAATGGCCCTTTTGTGCGATCTCTGTGTCAATCTGCGGGATTACTTGTGCGGCATACATTGCGTATGCCTCCGCGCAATCCCTTGATTTCCTTGAGCTTGCCCAAAATTGC
>RPRI01000033.1 GCA_003818505.1 Desulfobacteraceae bacterium
GAAACAGGTTTATATTTTTAAGGATGTAATAAAAACAGAGAAATTTTCCGCAAAGAGCCCGGATGTCAGGATAACTCCTGATGATATCGCATATCTGCAGTATACAGGCGGAACCACAGGGGCGCCCAAGGGGGCTATGCTGAGCCACCGGAATGCGGTTTCGGATATGATAATAGCAACAACCTGGATGGGGTGGGAATCGGGGCAAGGTCTCGCCCTGTCAGGATTTCCGTTTTTTCATATGGCCGGCCTTTTCTTCAACACAACCTGCATATATCTGGGATTGACGCAGGTGCTTGTCCCCAATCCAAGGGATACCGACCAGATATGCGCACAGATAGATAAATATAAGCCGACCTTGATAGTTAACGTCCCGTCCCTGTATCAGCTTCTGATGTCCAATCCGAAATTCAGGAAAGTGGATCATTCCGGTGTTGATATATGCATAAGCGGGGCAGCGCCTTTTCCTGAGGAATCGCAGAAGGACTTCGAAGCTATCGTTGGTAAGGGCAAGCTGCTGGAAGTATACGGAATGACCGAGACATCTCCGTTGACTACAATGAATCCCGGTAAAGGTAAAAAGAAGCTGGGATCAATCGGGCTGCCTTTATTAAATACGGATATCAAGCTGCTGGATACGGATACCGGCAAAGAAGTTGAACTGGGTCAGCCCGGGGAAATTTGCGTGAAAGGTCCCCAGGTAATGGTAGGTTATTTTAACATGCCTGATGAAACGAAAAAGACAATTGATGCGGACGGATATTTACATACAGGGGATGTTGCAGTCCAGGATAAGGAAGGTTATCTTAAAGTAGTGGACAGAACCAAGGACATGCTGATCGTGGGCGGCTTTAAGGTTTTCTCGAAAAAGGTTGAAGAGGTGCTGACGGAGCATCCTGCAATAGAAATGATTGCGACGGTAGGCGTACCTAACCCTGAGCGGCCCGGTTCAGAACTTGTAAAGGCTTTTGTAATGCTTGCAAAGGAATATGAGGATAAGGATAAAAAAGAAATAGAGAAAGATATTATTAGGTTTGCAAAAGAGAAGCTTGCCCCCTATGAAGTTCCGAAGATAGTTGAGATAAGAAAGGAGCTTCCGCTTACATCGGTTGGAAAGCTGAATAAAAAGCTTCTCCGGGCGGAAGCAAATAAATAGGTGAACTGGAATGGCTCAGGCCGGGTTCAATGAAAAAGTTAAGCTGAATGTCAAAGATAATTTTGACCAAAGCTGCCGGATGTACAATCTGTTTGAAGAGAAGCATCATTTTTTTGCTTCCCTTGCGATGAAACTTGCTGAAAGCATAAATTTAAAGCCGAATTCCATTGTGCTGGACATAGGCTGCGGAAACGGGATCTCGGCGCAGATATTAAACAAATATTTTTCCTGCCGTGTCCTGGGGGTTGATTTATCGGAGAAAATGATAGAATCGGGAAAGTTGTTGTGTGATTCTCCCGATATCCGCCTTCTGGTCGGTGACGGTGAAAAGCTTGCAGATATTGCCGGAGACCAGGTTTTTGATTATGTTCTTTATAACGCCTCGATCTTCATTTTCCCCGATGTTGAGCAGACCATCAGGGAGGCGGCCGGCTGCCTGGGGACGGGCGGTAAAATCGCCTTTTCCTTCTATCCCTTCCTTGAAGGTTACGCCGGTGAGGATCTCCTGGCCGAGGCTTTCATTCGTCTTGGAGAACCGGTACCGCGTTTCCGGGTGATAACCGATTATGACAAGGCCTGCCGGGCTCTTTCACTTCATTGCGAAAGAGTTATTCACCACCGGTGGGTCAGACCGCTTGACATCGAATTTTTACAGGATTTTTTCTCAATCCCGGCCCAGTCGGCATCGCTTTTTCCCGGACGCGGTTATGAAGTACGCCGTGAGCTGGTTTGCAGGCTTTTCCTCACGCTTTCCGATTTATCGGATAAAGCTTCCATAGTCTGGCGGATGGCGGAAGGAACAAAAGCAGCTTGATATTGCCGAAAGGTTCTCCCATACAGACACCGATATTTTTGATTCACTCTTGTTCAAGTCGCTTTTTACGCGAACATCCACAACAATAACGTTGAAACGACCCAGCTTATTTTTTTTATTAATTGGCTTGGGAGTCAAGTTTAAGCAGGCTCTCTATCTCACGGAACAGTATTCCGCTAGTTTTTGGAGGGTTGCAGGTTGTGCCGGTCTTTAGCTAATTATTCCTTTCGCTTCAAAACTGCGATACCGGCTGCGGTCGCAATGAAGCAAAGAACGATATAAAGCGCAAAAGCCATATGGTAACTCTTCGTAGCGTCGTAAATGAATCCGGAAAGGGGAACACCCACGGCTGTTCCGAGAGTCGTAAAAATGTTCAGGAACCCATAAATAACGGCAAATTGCTTTTGGCCCAATACGCGAGCCGTCATGAGCGGCGGCAGAACAGTTCTTACAGCTATGGAGAAGCCGAAGAGGAGATTAAAGACGATGGCTACCCACATAAGCTGTGAGCCGTAAAGCAGGGCAATCGAGATCATGAGGCCGATCATACAGAAGACGTAACTTTTCATAAGCCCCAACCGGTCGGCAAGATCACCGACCAGAATCTTACCGAAAATGAGCATGGTCATGTGCAGAGACATCAGCGTTGCTGCTGTTGTGGAGGAAAAGCCCATGTCCGTGAGATAAGGCACAATGTGGTGCAGGATGCCCATGTTTGCAATGGCAATGAGGAGAATAATGACGGCAAGCAGCCAGAAAGCACGGCTGCGGAGAGCCTCCGCCGCCGTCAGCCCTCCCTGCTCATCCAGAGACTGTTGTTTGAGCGCTTCTTCACTGCCATAAGGAAGAAGTCCTTTATCGGCAGGCTTTGAACGAACGATGAAGATTGCCGTCGGGATGGAGAGGACGCCGATGACGAGGCCGAACGTCAGATATGCGGCCTGCCAACTGTAATGGAGGATGATCCAGTCTGCCAGAGGATTGAAGATCAATCCGCCGACACCTGTGGCAGCAAAGACGATGCCCATGGCTATCCCCCGTTTCTCGACGAACCAGTTAGTGATCATCATGGATACAGGAATAATATGGGAGCCAGCGCTGCCGATGCCCAAAAACAGAGCAAGAATATAAAATTGCCTGAGCGTCCGACACTGGGAAAAGAGAGCAAAACTTACGGACATCACCGTGGTGCAGATAGTCATGATGAGACGGATATCGTAACGCTCCAGGAGTTTGCCCATCACGGGGGCCATAACCATCATGGAGAGAGCGGCAATGGTGAAATAGAGCGTAAAACCACCCCGGGTAAAACCGAGGGATTCGGAGACGGGTTTGATGAAAATTCCCATGGAATTCATTATAATGCCGATACCGGCAAAGTTGAGGAAAAAGGCGCCGACTACGATCCACCATCCATAGAAAATTTTCTTATTGGAATTCATGTGCATACCCCTTTTACTGATATCATCCATATACATTTAGATGTTAAATGTTGAGTGCCACAACATCGTGGACGGATTTATGTGCCATGACCGGAAGTGCCGACATTCTAATCTCGGGTTCGTGTACCGCTATGGGTTACTCGGTTCATAAGTACATTCCGTTTGAGTATGGATGCGTATGCTAATTGCAGGAACAATGATCTGACCTTCGTAAGCGGCGGTATATACGCTCCCATGAGATCCGTTAGGCCCAAATGGGGCTCTTCTCGCAAAGCCTTACGCCTTCTTCGCCTGTTTAATTTTATTATTCATCAGGATGTCATCCTCAAAAATCATTGATGAATTATCTGAAATTCGCATATGCACTCATACCCAAACAATTTGAACGCATTGAAGCGCTCCGCCGCAGAGCGGACGGGGAATCTTCGACCGTAAGGGATACAATCTGTTTTTAATTCGTTTGTCCCCGGTTTTTTAGCAGCGCAGATCCTTGAACCGGAAGTCTATTCTAAAAGCGCACTGGTTAAACAAATCGGTACAATATTGACATGCCACGCACTCTTTGCTGCATGTTGAAAGAGTTTCAAAAAAATCCCGGGGGAGCAAGCCCGTTTTCAACATGAAACTCATCGGACATCCAATCCAGGGAATCCATCAGGTCGAGCAAGTTGCCTTTATAACGTTGTTCGGCATAGGCCTGAATCGTCCTCTCCAGGAAGTCACGCCCCAGGGTTTGTCCGCAGATCTTGATAATATCGACAATACCTTCATAGTTCTGCATGTCCTCGGGCCGGATAAAGGGGGATTTGAATATGGCCTGAGGTTTTTCCAGGAAATAGCGTATGCAGCCCAGTGATTGATTGATGTCATGCGTGTTGACGTCCATGTTCATATTGGCGATTGCTAAGAGTGCATCATGAGCCGGTTTATATGGACACTGGTAGATGCAGCCTTCGTTTGCCAGCAGACCGAGTTTTATTGCCGTATAGTTCTCACGGCATTTGGCAGCGATCCCGGAAAGGGCCTCCGGTCTGCGATTCAGCCCGCGGTACAGAATGATCTTTTGGGGCGGTTTGAAATGCATCGATGACAGAATGTCGAATGTTGCTCTTATCTTTTCAAAGGAATCGAGCATACAGTTGATGCTCGGCACTGCTTCAAGTTTTCGGGCAATATCAGGGGTTGTGTCTGAAAGTGCCTGAAGAAAATAAGCGTCGGCATAGATAATTCCGTCCAGAAGGCCGGCATCATTCAGCTGTGCCAATGTGTTCATGATGGCTGCGAGCGTATCTTTGTCGCTATACCCGGCGGGATTATGAATGCGGCTGTTGAGCAGTAAATATTTTAGTACTGTTGGAACACCTTTGAGACACCCTGCCAGAGCGTCGGTACTAATAAGCCGCAATTTATAGCGGGCATCAAGAACATCAGCCTGGTAAAGACTGAAGTGAACCGAATAGATCCTTGTGCGGTGGACATTCAGGAAACGGATATAATTCTTATCCGGTATCAGGGGTACATCAAGCAGCATTTCGATCTTTTTTAAACTTCCTTGACTTGTTTACTACAATTGCAATAGCCTTATCAATTTCCTCACAGGTGGTCATCCGGTGTTTTTTCGCCCGGCGAAGAGACTAAAAAATCTGCTCACCATAGAGAGTCCAGGCCAGGATACAGCCTTTAAAGCGTGCTTACAGGGAGGCACTTTTCATTGTTTGATATATCGCATTATTAAGCCTTAATGTCAAGTTCAAGCAAGCAGTTAAAGCGGCACTTATTTGTGCGGAAACCGAGATAAGTGGTGTGACTATGGACTTTCATTTTCCCCGTTTTCCTGCCCGAAGAAAAGCATTTCCATTTTCCAATTATCCCCGATTTTTTTAAAAAAGAGCCAACGGGAAAAAGGAGTGGAAGTATCTTTGCCATGCCAGTCCTCCATGCAAAGGATCCGATTGTTGTCAAGCTTTTCAAGTATTCGCTTTTCAAAACATGTATTTGAGGGAAAGCGGGGTTTTGCCTGTTTTAAAAAGTTTCGAAATTCAATTTTTTTCAGGAGCCCTTCTGATGTTGGAATCGGAAAGGAAGCAACAATCGATGAGACAGCATCAAACTTCTCTTCCTGTATTGACTGGTCAAAAAACTTTAATATTTTCTCAAAAGTCGTTTTTACATCATTTTCCGGCTTGACAAAACCTCGACCCCTGATCTGATGAAAAGCCCCGTTATCAAAAATCAACCATGCGGTTCTTCCCAGAATTTCTGGAATCTTTATGGCCGGTGTTTTCTGCAGGTCGCGAAAAAAGGCATCAAAAGCCATTCCGGGAATAAGAACCAGATCTGTATCCGGCCAGATCTCCAGAGCTTTTTTCCCTGCAGACAAAAAATCGGAGACCATCAATAATCCGCTTACTTTTATGTTCCCTCCATAGGAAATGTTTTTTACCGGGAAAACATGGTGTTCATTTGAAACACTTTTTGCAGCCTGCTCAACCATCCTTGAAATATCCGGATAAGCCGCTTCCGAAGCCAACCATAGCACCTTGAGGAAAGCTCCTCCAAATGTTTTTAAATTTCCCAGAAGAGTAAACTTCATGATCCGTTTTATTGGTAGTCCCAGGGTTTCTGACAGGTTCGGCTGTGGAACTATCGGGACCTTCGGGAATTTGTTTTGCATCCGTTTCACAAAAGCCTGAAATTCATCCCACGAGCATTCAATTTCTTTTTTCATCCCCTCGGGCGTTTTTTTCGAAAACCCAGGCCACCAGAGAAGAATCGATCTGGCTCCGTTATCTGCTAAAAAGCCGAAGGTTTTTTCGATGTCGTCCCAGCCGCAAATCATAGGCAAAGTAACGATGGTTCCTGTAAAATCAATATGGTATTTCTTTAACAGGCTAAGGGACGAAAGGGCTATTTTTGCCGGTTTTTCGGTTCTTTGGAAGATTCGTGCCCAAAGCTTAGGCTGCGTGGAATGCAGGGAAATATTTATTTCAAGAGGACGAAATTGTGCCAATTTCTGAACAAGCGGTTCATCAAGCATGGATGCGTTGGTGGTGAAGTGGAGAATGTTGGCAAGGTATTTTTCGCGAACAAGAGCGAGAATTTCAAAAAACTGCGGATGGAGAAAAGCCTCTCCTTCAGAAATTCGTCCCGGTAAGGAATCGCTCATATGAATTTCGCCGGCGAAATTGGCAGAGCCGAGAGAAAGCTGGAGTTTAACGTCTTCAATATCCCTGAAAATATTTTGTTTTATTGGGAACGGATTCATGCGGTTTGAACAAAAAAGGCAGCGCGCATTGCACACGGCGCTTATTGGTATTTGTTCTTGGGGTTGGCCTGAAGCTACCCATTCCTGGAAAAAAATACTATCTTCTGCTTGAAAAGAAGTCTTTGAACCCCCTCGATTAAACCCCGGCAAGTCTTTTTTGATTTTCATTAAGAATCTTTTTGAACCTAACCCCGCCGAAGGTCCGCCGCGGCTCACTTGCAGCAGGGAACTGTAATCTTACCCGTGTTCATTATGTTTTTTTGTGGAAAGATCCTCTTTACTGACCGCTGCTGTGACATATAAAACAGGATGTCCCTCCAGTTTGATAATAGTTTCTTCCGGCAAATTTTCTCCGAGGTTGTTGAACATCATTTTGACAGTCGGTTTCAGGGGATGGATCTTGCTGTTTGAAATTACTATGCCTGTTTCCATATTGTTGAGCCTTACATAGCTTCCAACAGGGAAGATACCCATTTCGTCGAGAAAGGTCTTTATGAACTTGGAAGGAAACAGTAAATTTTTTAATGAAATCAATTCTTTTACAGAAAAATACTGTGCAAGCGCTTTTCTGTGAGGGCGGTTGTGAATCATTGCATCAAAGGTGTCAGCCAGACCTATTATTGTTGCATATTCACTTATTGCATTTTCCTTTAACCCGGCGGGATATCCACTCCCGTTTTTTCTTTCATGATGTTCATAAGCTACACGGGCCATCATCGGATGTTCGGCATGGAACTGTAGCAGAATGTTTTTCCCGATTTCCGTGTGTTTTTTTATACTATTCAACTCGGTTTCCGTCAGCCTGCTGACTTTTTTTGTTATGTTTTCAGGTATTTTAAAAAATCCAATATCGTAGAGGAGTGCCGCGAGTCCAAGTTCAAGAAGTTCTTCCTCTGGATATTTCAGTCCTTTTCCGATCTTGAGGGAATATATCAAGACGTTGATCAGATGCGAAATCAGGTAGTCTTCATTATTATGATTGTCGGATGATAAAGCTGTTGATTGATAGAATTTATCAATCAGATCAGGAGTTTTTATTATATGATTAACATTATCAACCGCCGGCTTGATGGCAAACATCTCATTATTGCCGACCCGCTTACGGACTTCCCTAAGATAATTTGCGAAGGTTGAGTAAAACTTTTGAGTATCTTCAGTGTCTTTTTGTTCAGGCATAGTATTTTCATCAAAAGATGTACCGAATTCCTTTAAAGAGCTGAATCGCAATGAGTTACCCGCCTTTTCCACTTCTTCCCTCTCTTTAACGTCATTTATTATAATATCAGAAAATTTTACCATGGCATTACCGCAATATTTTAAAATAGAACGCCGATTTTCGCCGATTCCTTCAGACAACTATTCTATTGGTTCATTATATTTAAAAATATTTAAACTCTTGGCAAACTGCGTTCATCTGTGTCTCAAAAGGAAATTTCGATATAATTAAATTTTGTGAGTGATAAATCTTTGAACCTTTGCGCCCCAATATCCTAATACAATCACCAACTCTGCTGGAGATGATCCATATATTATAATCTGTTCATATTCAAGATAAATATTGCTTTTCCCCCGGTTTTTTGATTTAATAAAAAAGTAAATAAATTTTAACGAGGGCTCAAAGCTTGATGGACTCGTATGAAGTCTCAATAGCAGGATTTTTTTTA
This sequence comes from Desulfobacteraceae bacterium, assembly GCA_003818505.1. Taxonomy (GTDB): domain Bacteria; phylum Desulfobacterota; class Desulfobacteria; order Desulfobacterales; family RPRI01; genus RPRI01. Next base: position 8,342 of record RPRI01000033.1, read on the forward strand.
AGACCACGAAGCACTCGAAGTTGAAAACATTATATATATTCTATTTCTTTCTTCTAAGCCTCAGGCGGATTCGTGGCCTTTGTGGTAAAATTTGAACTTGTTATGAAGAGGCTTAATGCAAAAGCCTCAAGGCGATTTTAAGGGGAAGTTGCGATGAGTGGCAGAACAATGAATATAATTATGGCTCTTTGTACAGGTTTCTCAGCCATCTTGCTTTCATCCTGTGCTTTTGAGGCAAGGGGAATTCCTGTGAAGGAATTCAGGCCCATGACGGCAGTTGAAGAAGCGGAAACGAAGCAGAAAAATGAGAGTAAAGAAGAAATTGCAAGGGCAAGCCAGGTTAAGGAAAACAGTGCCTTTACAGAAAGACGAGGTGTTCCCGAATACATTATAGGTCCCGGTGATATCCTGACTATTAATCTCCGGGAAGGGGCCAAGGTTAATACGTATGATGCCCTGGTAAGACCGGACGGAAAAATATCCTACTCCTTTATCGATAACATTATGGTGAGTGGCCATACGGCCAGCGAGGTAACTGAACTACTGATTGAGGCATTAAAAAAATATATCAGGGAGCCGAGGCTTGATATAGTTATAAAGGAATACAAGAGCAAAAGCGTCCTTCTCTTCGGCCAAATCAATATCCTGCAGCAGGGCACCTCCGGTCCGGGGAAATATCCTCTGCTCGGCAAGACCAGGGTTCTTGACCTCGTAGTAGCCGCCGGCGGCGCCGTATCCGGGCAGGATAAGGGAAATGCTGATCTGCGCAATGTGGAACTCGTTCGGCAGGGGGAAAGATATACCTTAAACCTTTATAATGCGATGTTCCGGGGTGATGTCAGCGACAACATCGTTCTCGATAGCGGTGACATTGTTACTGTTCCGGAGATGCCGACATTTGCTGAACGCGTTTATGTCTTTGGGCAGGTTGCTTCTCAGGGAATCCTTAAACTTAAAGATTCCCAGGACCTGCTTACCGCTATTGCCCTTTCGGGTGGGACTACCCCGGTAGCCGTAAAAACCGATATCAAGATCATCAGAGAATATGAAGAAAGGCAGGGTAAGCCTGTTATTTTCTCAGCCAATCTTGACCAGATACTTTTGCAGGGAGACCTAGCTCAAAACATCAGGTTAAAGGACGGTGACGTTATCTATGTGCCAAGAAGCGTGATTGGGGATATCAATGAATTTATAGCCAATATTTCTCCCATGCTCGATTTCATTTACAACCGTCCGAGCGACTTCCGGACAAATTTCTTGAAGGATCAGAATAAATTGAGATGGTAAGCCGTTTTTCAACAATAACTATAACCTCGATAAATGGGATTTTTTTCATTGCCCACTTAAGGGGTGTAAGTAAGTTTACGAAATATTTTCTTGACGCTCTTTTCAGTTCCCCCTTGAGGGGCAGAAAAACACAGGAAATAATTTCTAACTTGCTAACATTGAAATGCCGTAACAGGCATAAGGAGACTAAACGAAATTTTCAGAAATGTAATGATTATTTCGTAACGACTCCTAAACAAAGGGAGTTTTTTCTATGCCGGTGGCTTATGACCTGAATCTGCGCGAATACTGGCGAACTATCCGTAGACGTAAAGTTATCGTTATCTTTACAATATTCATGATGACCCTCTTCAGCTTCGTCTTTTCTGTCCTGGGGCGCCCGACGCCGATCTACAAAACCAGCGCCAGCGTCAAGGTTGAAAAATCGGATTCTGTAACGGGCCTCTTTATACAGACCGTTTCCTATTCCACCACGGACTACATGGAAACCCAGACCGCCATGATCAAGAGTTACTTTATCATGGAACTGGTGGCTAAAAAAATGGGATTGATCCCATCCGGTATCTCCTCCGATGAGGTGCGCCATAATTCCGGGTACCTGTCAACAATTCTCATGCTGAAGGAAAAGGTGGAAACAGAACAGGAAGGAAACAGCGATATTATAAATATATCGGCTAATTCAGAAGATCCGAAAAAGGCTCAGCGTCTCGCCAACACCGTGGCCCAGGTATACAAGGAGCAGCACGCGCTGAATCTGAACAGGCGCATCATTGAAGCCAAGAAATTCATCGAGAGCCAGGTTGTTGTTACCAAGGATAAGCTGCAGAAATCGGAAGATACGGTAAAGGCTTTTAGAGAAACAAATCGAATGGTTTCTTTAGACTCCCAATCATCAGGTCTTGTCAGTCAGTTTTCAGACTTGCAGACGAAAAAAGTTCAGGATCTTGCGACGTATGGCAAGATCCACGAAATTCTTAATGCCCTGGCCCGTGCTGAGAAAAGCCCCCTGTCATCCAAGACAATCTTTTATTTCGAAGAAGCTTCGGCCCCTTACAAAAGCCTCAACGACCGTCTCGTGCAGCTGTTGCTGGACCGGGATATCATGCTTATAACCTATACTGAGAATTTTCCCCAGGTGATCGAGACCAGAAAACAGATCCATGAAATAATTACCAGTATGACCGCCCACTTGAAAGCCCAGCAACAAAGCCTCTCTCAGGCCGTGAATTTGACTGAAAATCAGCTCAACAATCTGGATGATCGGCTCAAATCCCTCCCGGCGCAAGGCCTGGAGCTGGCCCGCCTGGAAAGAGAAGTGGATGTCAACAGGGAAATCTATACCATGCTTGAAAAGCAGTACCAGGAATCTCTCATTCAGAATGCGGTACAAATCGAGGAGGTTCAGATTGTCAAGCCGGCGCTTGAACCCTCTTCGCCCATCAACCCGCCGAAGACCGGGGCTACGACCAGCCTGGGTTTTATCATCGGAATAATTCTTGGTGTTGTCTTTGCCTTTCTTATCGAAACCTTTGATACATCCATGGGCGCCGCGGAGGATGTGGAGCAATTTTTAGGAGCTCATGTCCTCGGTATCATTCCCCATGTCGACTTCGACGAGTTGAAGGCGACCTTACAGGAAAAATCAGCGGAGAATATTGATGATGACAAGTTATTGCGGATCGCCCAGCTTATCTCACACTTTGCCCCTAAAACCACCCCGGCAGAGGGTTACCGGGCCCTGCGCACCAACATCAACTTCGTAAAACTGGAAAAGGACATCAAGACTATCACCTTTACCAGTTCAGCGCCCCAGGAGGGAAAGACCACCATCTCAGTCAACCTGGCCATTACTATGGCCCAGATGGGTAAAAAAGTCCTTCTCGTAGACGGGGACTTTCGTCGTCCTGTGATATCAAAGATTTTTGGCATCCAGTCCGTTCCGGGGTTGACAGATGTAATACTTGGTAATTACGAATGGAGAAGCGTTGTGCGTTCCATCACCGACATAATAATGGGCAAGATGACCATGGAGGAAATAATGATCACTCCCGGCCTCGATAATCTCTACATCATGACCTGCGGAACGATTGCCCCCAACCCGGCCGAACTGATAAGCACCCGTGTAAACTCTGATTTTATTAAAGAATCGCATGAAGAATATGATTTCGTGATTATCGACGCCCCGCCTATTCTGGCGGCCACCGATGCTGCAATCTGGGGAACAAAGGCCGACGGAGTCATAATCGTCTACAAGGTCGGTACGATCGCCCGTGGAGCCCTGAAGAGGGCCAAGGCACAGGTCGATAATGTAAAGGCGAGACTCATCGGTGTGGTCTTAAACGGCCTTAAACCGGAAATCAGCCCGGATTTCGAATTTCACGATAAATATTATTATTATTATGGAAGTGAACACGAGAGAAAAATTCCCCTTGGGGAAAAGATCTCCTCCTTGCCCGAACAGATAGAAAAATATGCAAAGAATTTTCCTGAGAAACTGAAAAACTTCATAAAAGGAAAAGAAAAGCGGAAGTCAGGCATCAATACCAGGTCCGGTTTTTTAAAAATCGTAATGCTGCTTCTGGCGATCACTTTGCTGATTGCAGGTCTATATTACTCAGGGGTTGTGAAGAGGCCGGCCAAGGCTCCTCCGGTCAGGCCGGGAAATGTAGTCAGGATGAAAGTCAAAACCGCTCCGGCGCCTGTGCCGACTGAAGCTGCCGTTAATCTGAGTTCCGGCAAATCGTTGCCACCGGACAACTCGTTTGCAACTTCAGTAGAAAAATCGTTGCCACAGCAGGGCCCATCGGCAACTTTAATAAATGACGCTGCTGGTAAGAGTGAACTTGCCGTATCGGTTCCAGCGGACCGTCCTTATGCCATTAAGGTCAGTTACACGCTGGATTTCCATACAGCTGAAGGTGCGGTGGATGCATTGAAAGCGCAAGGCCATGAGGCTTACATTGTAAAGGTTGATCTCAATGAGAAAGGAATCTGGTACCGGATCTTTATCGGTCCGTTTGCTTCCGAAAACGAAGCCAGGCAGTATATCCTGGAAAAAAACATAGCTGTCGTTTATCCTGGCTGGATAATCTACAAGGACACTAAGATAGTCGCCAAGGCTAAGGGTAACAAGTAAAAGCGACTCAACGCTGTTTTGTGTGGGTAGACAGTTGCTGCAAGTGTTCTCGATACAAAACATTGATTAACTGAGGTTTTTTAGATAGGGTGAACAGGATGAACAGAGCGTTGCCTGCCTGCCGGAAGCCGGACAGGCGATGAGCCACCGTCTGCGGCAAGGAAGGCAATTCTGTGGAGAAAGAAGATGTAACCCACAAAGTGATCGGTTACGCTTTTCGGGTTCAGCGAAGCGGATGCGTGTTTCGGGCCGCTCTTCCGAAGTGGTCTGATGCAGTTCGTCAAATCCTGTACACCCTGTCAAATAAGTTTTTGTGCTGTGATGTCGAGGTTATCGAATTACATCCAAGTGCGCATTGGAGGAACCCACACGAAACAGCGAGGAACCTTAGTTGCTAATGGGTCTCTTTAAACAAAAAAAAAAGAGAAAGTCCGGGACGCCTCTTAAGTGGTTTGTAATAATATCAATCGTGGTGGCTGTCATTGCTGCGGTACTTGGCGTGAGAGGCGGTGTAGTCGATTTCATTGAGCACTATTTCACTTATAAGGACAACTCATACAGGCCAGTGGATATCGGACATCCCGCCAATGATATTGTGCAAAAGAGCGCCAAATAATCAACTTAACCCAGGCTATAATGGTTAATAAAGCCGAACCGGATATCAGAACCATTCTCCCTTTTATAGCGGTTATCGCGATAACCCTTATCGGGGGAATGTTTATTACCAAGGTCTCGATCGGCATAGCTTTTGCGGCCGTTGGCGCCATCATTCTTGCATTGATTTGTTTCATGAATCCGGAGATTGGCCTTTATATCCTCATATTTGCCATGCTTCTTGGACCGCAATTCGGTGTTGGGGAGGCAGCCGGGGAAGGTGTCCGCAGCCGGGGGCTGACGCTGCGGCTGGACGATTTTTTACTGGTTATCATAGGCTTCAGCTGGTTCCTGAGCACGGCCGTCGTTAAAGAAAGGGGTCTCTTTCTCAAGACGCCCCTGAATCGATATATTACCTTCTATTTCCTTGCCTGTCTTCTTGCCACCCTTTTCGGATATATGATGGGACGCGTGAAGGGGATGGCTGGTTTTTTTTTCGTCCTCAAATACTTTGAATATTATATTGTCTATTTTATGGCTGTGAATTACCTGAAAGAAAAAAAACAGATGGAACGATTAGTTTGGGCGATGCTGATCGTCTGCCTGATTGTATGCGCTGTCTCCATTTATCAGATCCCTTCCGGTATCCGTGTTTCTGCGCCTTTCGAAGGCGCAGAAGGTGAACCAAACACACTGGGTGGTTACCTAGTGCTCATACTTTCTCTTGTCCTGGGCCTTTTGTTCAATAACTACGGCACAAAAAACCAGAAGTACTTTCTCGGAGGACTTATACTTTTCATTCTCGTTACACTTGCTGCAACTCATTCCCGGAGTTCCTGGGTGGCCCTGGGACCGATGCTGTTTGCCCTGATCTGGTTCAGCAAAAGGAAATTTATCGTGATCATACCGTTAATAGTCCTTGTGCTCCTATCTGCTTTTCTATTGCCGTCAGCAGTGAAGGAACGGGCGCTGTATACCTTCACTCAACCGAAGGAAGAAGGCCAACTGGTAGTTGGAGGTCTACGAATTGATACTTCCACGTCCGCTCGCCTGATTTCCTGGAAGAAGGTGCTGACAAGGGATTTTATTGAGCAACCTATCCTGGGCTACGGCGTCACCGGTTATTCTTTCATCGATGCCCAATATCCCCGCGTACTGGCTGAGACCGGCCTATTAGGATTAGTCTTTTTTATTGCTCTGCTGATTGCCATTTACAGGAACGCTCTCCGGACCCGACTCTGGTATGAGGGAGATCCTTTCTATCTTAGTGTATCCACAGGCTTTCTGGCGGGCTTTTTTGGCATGCTCACTCACGCAATAGGAGCTAATACCTTCATCATTGTGCGCATCATGGAGCCCTTCTGGTTTTTGACGGCTATCGTAATAATGATTCCCAAGATAGAGTCGACTCAACGTCAGCATGCTTAAGAAAAGGATCAGAGGGCATTAAAATTAATATGAACGAAGGACAAATACAGAAAATAATCATTGAGCCGAGGGGTAAGCTTGCTGGTTTCCAATTCCGCGAGCTGTGGCAATACCGTGAATTGTTAAGATTTCTGATCATACGTGACATCAAGGTGCGTTATAAGCAGACTGTGCTGGGGGGGCTGTGGGCCATCCTCCAGCCCTTTATGAACATGATCGTTTTCACAATATTCTTCGGGCATTTGGCTAAAATACCTTCTGATCATCTTCCTTATCCCATTTTTGTTTATACCGCACTCCTGCCTTGGCAATTCTTCAGCGGCGGCATCGGCAGTTCCGGAAACAGCCTTGTTGCCAACAGCCATCTTATTTCCAAGGTGTATTTTCCGAGAATGATCATTCCATCCGCTTCCCTGGGGGCCGGCTGCCTTGATTTCTTTATCGCCTTCATCCTCCTGATTGTGATGATGGTCTACTATGGCATCTATCCGGGAATGGGGATATTACTTTTCCCCTTACTCATGATACTAGTTGCCGTAGCCGCTCTGGGTGTGGGCATGATCCTCGCCGCGCTCAATGTCGCCTACCGCGATTTCCGATACGTGATTCCCTTTCTGGTTCAATTCTGGCTTTTTGCCACCCCAGTCATCTATCCGGCTAGTATTGTGCCGGTACAGTGGCGGTGGCTGATCAATCTGAATCCCATGGCGGGTCTCATTACCGGAATTCGTTCCTCGTTGCTGAACCTGCCTTTGTTTTGGACGGACATTTGGATTTCCGGTACTATCAGTATATGGTTGTTCGTCATTGGCATCTTTTATTTCAAGAAAATGGAGCGCCGTTTCGCAGATATTATTTAAATTGTAACTATTCAGCCACAGATTCACACATATGAACGCAGATAGAAATTATTCAGGAGCCAGAATAAAAAGGAAACCTGCTTTGATTATGGTGATACTTCCCCCGTCGCCAGTGCTCAACTTGAAGAATTTAGTAAGTTGCGGGAGACTACATCGCTTCTATTCTGGATTCTGACTACTGAATTCTGACTACTGAGCAGTTACAAGATTTGTATATGATAATAAAAGAAAAAATATCAGTGATGATCAGTGTAGATCATTGGCTGAGTATTTACTTTAAATTTAAACTTCGTTATCCTGAGACTGTCGAAGGGCGACGGCCCTGACGATGACCATGATAAAATATTATTATCATTTCTGGATTGTCGCTTTACGATGAAATCCACGGGGCGGAGCTGTATAATAATATATGAATAATACCGCAATTCATGTTGAAAATCTGGGCAAACTTTATAAAATCGGTTCAACAAAAGAAAGCAACAAAACCTTTCGCGAGGCCATTACGGACGCAGTTAAGGTTCCATGGCGATCCATGAAGAACGTTATTTTTAAACAACCGGTGACGAATGATAAAAATAACAACTATATCTGGGCTTTGAAGGATGTTTCTTTCGAGGTCAAACGCGGTGAAGTCGTGGGTGTTATCGGCCGAAACGGCGCCGGTAAAAGTACCCTTTTAAAAATTCTATCCCGTATCACCGAACCTACGGAAGGCCGGATCGTCCTGCACGGGCGTGTCGGATCTCTTCTGGAAGTCGGCACAGGTTTTCATTCCGAACTGACGGGTGAAGAAAACATCTATCTCAGCGGCACCATCCTCGGTATGAGCAGCAGAGAAATCAGTAGTAAATTTGATGAAATTGTTTCTTTTGCTGAAATGAGAAAGTTTATCAATACGCCCGTGAAATATTATTCCAGCGGCATGTACATGCGTTTGGCCTTTGCCGTGGCGGCTCATCTGGAGCCCGAGATTCTCCTGGTGGATGAGGTCCTTGCTGTTGGTGATGCCGACTTCCAGAAAAAATGCCTGGGAAAGATGAACGACGTTGCGAATGAAGGCCGAACCATTTTGTTTGTAAGTCATAATATGGCTGCTGTGCAGTCGCTGTGTAAAAAGACTATTCTTCTTGAGTCCGGGTCTGTCGTAAAGTCGGGCGATTCGAAATCTGTGGTTTCCAGCTACCTGTCAAGTTCTGGAAGAATAACATCTGCAATGGTATGGAGTGATGAAACAGCGCCCGGAAATGAGGAAATTACCCTGAAATCTATGAGCGCCTATTCGGATGATGGGAATAATAGCGGCGTTTATCAGAGCAGGAAAAAAATTATTATCGAAACCAAGTTTACAACCACCAACATTCACTCGGCACTCTGTGTCGGTTTTGACCTGGTAAGTGCCCAAGGTGAAACAGTCTTAAGGAGCTATCAGACCGATATGCCTCCTGAGAAATGGCCAAAGGTAAAACAGGGAGAAAACATCTGGCGCTGCATGATTCCAGCTGGTCTCTTGAATGCGGGGCATTTCGATCTGTGCCCAAGAATAGGAATTCACAATATGTATTGGATTGTATATTTAGACTCAGTAGCTCAATTTGAAGTGGTACTGGATCACGGCGTTTCCCCCTTTTGGAGTTCACTGGATAGCAGGAATCACCCTGGCATCATTGCCCCCATATTAACTTGGGAACCCATGAAATGATGCAGGGATGAAAATGAACGGAGACTCTTTTCGTATCAATCGTTTTTTCAGGCACATTTATCAGGGCACACTACTGGAACGAATCAGAGAAGAATTGCGCGCATATGTGAAGCGCAGGCGTTCGGCATGGTGGCAGCAACGGATAGGTCAAAAAGAATATCTCACATTTAAACTCCAATCCGAACTGAAAATGCTTCTTTATTTCGACAGCAGACTTAGTCAGGAAATATATTGCGGTTATTTCGAATGGAAGGAGCGTCAATTTCTCTACGATTTTTTGAGAGATGGTGAAATTTTTGTCGATATCGGTGCAAATATAGGATTATTTACACTAATAGCTTCTCATAAAATTGGCAAAAAAGGACAGGTTTATTCTTTTGAGCCCTGCTCCAAGACTTACCATCGCTTAGTAAAAAATATTGATTTAAACGAGATGAGTAATACGAAATGCTTTCAAATCGCCTTGTCTGATCATACCGGACAGGTTGAAATGAATATATCTTTGGATGGTTACGATGCATGGAATTCGATTGTAAAACCGACTGCGGGAAACGCTTTTGCCGTAGAGACGGTTCACGCGATGAAGTGGGATAATTTTGCACACGAACATAATCTCATGGGACGTGTGAACCTGATGAAAATAGATGTCGAAGGATGGGAAAGTCATGTTCTATCCGGCGGCTGTGAGTGTTTTGGCAGGAAAGACGCGCCGGTCCTGCAAATCGAATTTACAGATGAAGCCAGTCAATCCGCCGGAACTTCATGCCAGTCTCTTTATCGTCAACTCGAAGGACTCGGTTATAGTATGTTCATTTACGAAGCAAAATCTAAACGACTCATCCCTGATCCTATTCGCAACAGTTATCCATATCTCAATTTGTTTGCTGCCAAATATCCTGAGAAAATCAATATAAAGCTTAAGAAAAGAAATTTTCTATCATAGAAATACATGTCCCGGCTTATGTTTCTATATAAAATAAAAGAGATTTTAAAACGAATCGCCCGACACTATGGATTTGTTGTGCAGAGGTATAATCCCTGTGAATCGTTTTTGCGATGCACATTAAATGGTTCGATGAGCGCAGCCCGTGGTGCAGGGTTTACCCCGAAAACGGTGGTTGATGTTGGTGCTGCCCGGGGCTGTTGGTCTGCTGAAGTTTCGTCCGTCTGGCCGGATGCCCGTTATATCCTGATAGATCCACTTGAAGAAAATCGCCAGGAACTGGACCGTGTATGCGGAAAGCTGAAGAATGCGGATTTCAGGATTACAGCAATTACGGACCATTCCGGCAAAATAATAATAAATATCCATCCCGATCTGGAAGGTTCAACCATATTTCTGGAGCGGGAAGAGAATATAAACGGTGTGCCGCGGGAAGTAAATTCCATGACTCTGGACGATCTGCATGCCGGAATGAGGTTCGAGAACCCCGTTTTATTAAAAGCTGATGTGCAGGGTGCAGAAATGCAGGTTCTAACGGGTGCTGCGAAGGCATGGCCTCTCTTTGATATGATTATTCTGGAGGTTCTTTTGTTTGACATCTATCAGGGCAATAATCCTCAACTGTATGACGTCATTTATTATTTAAAATCAAAAGGTTTTGTGGTGTGGGATATCTTCGGGATGGGTTATCGGATGCTGGATGATGCGCTGTGCCAGGTCGATGTTGTTTTTGTCCGGGAAGACGGCATATTCCGTAAAGTACATAAGTATGCAACTGAGAAGCAACGATTGGATCAATTGGCAGCAATAAAAAGCGCCAATCCGAAAAGGTTTAAACAGGTCTGATTCTTTAACACGAATTTTATGAAGCTATTGCCTACAATAAGTATTGTGACGCCTTCGTACAATCAGGGCGCATATCTGGAGCAGACGATAAAGTCTGTTCTCGACCAGGATTACAGCGGGTTGGAGTATGTCATTATTGATGGCGGATCATCTGATAACAGTGTTGATATCATCAAACATTACCATAACCAATTATCATACTGGGTCAGCGAACCTGATTCTGGGCACGCAGATGGCATTAATAAAGGCTTCGCACAAACTCATGCCGGGATCATGGGGTGGCTCAATAGTTCGGATGTTTATTACCCATGGACATTAAAAACAGTCGTCCGGATATTTAACGATCTCCCGGAAGTAAAATGGATCTCCGGCATACCGACCAATATATACGAAGGCGCCGCTCCCGATAAAGTTCAGTCTGATTTCAGAAATAAATATGATTTTCTTTCAGGTCATTATAACTGGCTGCAGCAGGAATCAATTTTCTGGAGGCGGGATTTATGGGATGAAGCCGGCGGACAATTAAATACCGATCTCAAATATGCCTGTGACTTTGAGTTATGGCTCCGATTTTTTCAGAAAACCTCATTAAACCATGTTAACACAATTCTTGCCGGTTTTCGAACACATGAGAATCAACGTGGCAGCATAGCAATAGATTCCTATCGAGCCGAGGCTGCTGAAGCGTTTCGGGGATTTTGGAGTTCTTTCGGATATAAGGATCATTTATGTGCAAACTTCATCAGATTCACAAACGGCAAAGCTGGCCGGTTATTCCGGACATACTTAAAGCATTTAGGTTTTATCAATTGGTACGGTTACGATCGGATAATTTTTGATTTTCAGGAGAAACGATGGTTATTAGCTCCGAATTCAGTATCAGATCTATTCTAGCGTAAAATAATCGCATTAGCAGTTACAGATGATGAAGAAAGAGAGCCGGGGAGTGATTGACAGAACCTATCTTGTCACGATGCGTAAAAAAAGGGGAATGCATGCCGACGTATATGAAGATTTTGAGAAAGATATTATCAAATACACAGGATGGAAAATTGTAAAGGGTTCCGTAAATATCCTGGAGCGGGTATTTGAAAAATATTTTTTGCCCCGTCTGAAATATCGCACATTCCCTTTTGACCTTCCGGGTATGAATCGCGACAAGATTCTCTTCTCGTCTCTCTCCGGGATAGAATATATAAAAATATTCCAGCACTACATATTTAAGTCGAAACTCAAGGTCATCTATCAGTTCGACTCGTGGACTCATGACAATGCCATAAACGAAAATGCATTCCGATCATTTAAAATCAACATAGCTTTTATTTCCATCCAAAAATCAGCGAAGTATTTTAATTCCCTGCGGATTCCAAACTTTAAAGCCTATTGGATGCCTGAAGCTATTAACTGCGCCAGCTATCGCCGGCGTGATTATGGAGAGAAAGATATCGATATTCTGCAATATGGCCGGCGCTGGGAGTGGCTGCATGAACAACTGCTGCCTTTTTCCAGAACCAATGGAATCAATTATCAATACCCGATAGACAACGACAATGTTAAAATTCAATTTAAAGACCGGGAAGCACTTCTGAATGGATTGTCAAAAGCCAAAATAGCCGTATGTGTTCCCAAGACAATTACCCATCCTGAGATATATGATCTGTCCACAGTCACTTCGAGATATTTTGAGTGTATGGCTTCAAAATGTCTTATCCTCGGGCATGCGCCACCGGATCTCATAGCCTTGTTTGGATATAATCCGGTTGTTGAAGCTGATTATTCAGACCCAACGGGCCAATTGAAATATCTGCTTGATCATTATATCGATTTTGTTCCGCTGATTGAAAAAAATTATGAGATAACGAAAGAAAAACATCAATGGAAAAACAGAATCGATGATATTAAGAATATACTATATAAAAGCATTGGTTCCAAGGGGACTTCATGAAAATCCTCTCAAGCGGTCATCATAATCCCCATTTTTTCACCATTACCGAATATATTGAATCGGCTATTCGAAATCTGGGTCATGATGTATCCGTATTTGAAGACCGGCAGCATGTTATTCCGGGAAGAATAAGAAAACGTGTACCATTCCTTAATCAACTGGATCTCAAAATCATCAATAGAAAGATGCTATCGCTTGCCAAGTCCTGCAAGCCGGACATCGCCATCATCACAGGCGGTAACAGAATAGAAGTGAAAACCATTCGCCGCTTAAAAAGACTGGGTGTCATAACTGTGTTATGGACCACCGATCCCGCTCCATATTTTGAAACGCTGGTCACAGGAGCCGCGTTTTACGATTATATATTCTGTCAGGGCACGGAAGCGGTTGAAATGCTTGCCCGGGCCGGAATCAAAGGCGCACAATGGCTTCCGATGGCCTGTGATCCAGAATATCATCATTCAGTTGAATGTACTTCGGCAGACAGGAAAAAATATGGCAGTGATATTGTTTTTGTCGGGTCATATTATCCTAACCGGGCGACGCTTTTTGAAAAACTAGTGGATTTCAATATCGCCGTCTGGGGGCCGGGATGGGACGCCCTTGATCGTAACTCGCTTCTTGGCCGGTGCATCCGTGGTGCGCATACGACACCAAATGATTGGTTGAAAATATACAGCGCCAGCAAAATTGTTCTTGCTACCCACTACAAGGACCCGCAAAACAGATTCCCCGTTTATCAAGCCAGCCCACGTATCTTTGAGGCTCTGGCATGCAGGGCATTCGTGCTGTGTGACGATCAAAGGGATGTGTTTTCCCTGTTTCAGGATGGTGAAGACCTAGTCCGCTTTATTGACGCCTCTGATCTTATGAACAAAGCAAAGCACTATCTTGCCCATCCCGAAGAAAGAAATAAAATCGCCGGGATGGGAAACCGCAACGTACTGAAAAACCACACCTATACCCATCGGATCAGGGAACTCTTCTCAAAGATCGGCAACAGGGCATGAAAAGTAGTCCCGCAAAAAAAATCCTTCATATTGTTGAAGATTTAAAAGTCGGCGGCCTTGAAAAGATATTGGCGTCGATTGTTCTGTCTCTCGATCCGTCGAAATACGCCCCACAGGTCTGGTGCCTGACTATGGGAGGGCAGGTTGCGGATGAATTGATCAAACAGGGGATATCCGTGCGGATTCTTGGCTTGAACGGCTATTACAATCCCTTGCGGATTGCGGCACTTGCCCGGATGATGAAGAAAGAGAAATTTCACATAATCCATACACATGGCTACTTCGCCGGTACCTTTGGCAGGCTTGCGGCAATCCTGGCCGGTGTTCCGGTTATAATCGCCCATGTTCACAGCACCTACTATGACTATGGCAAAAGAAATCTCCTGATCGAGAGATTCCTTTCCTGTTTCACTGATAGAATCATCTGCATTTCTCAAGCGGTGGAAAGGTTCGTCACCGTCAACGAGAAAATTCGCAAAGAAAAAACTTGCCTGATTTATAACGGCGTAACGCCACCCGATAAACTCCTGGACGATAATCTGAGAAAAAAATTGCGGGCGTCTCTGGGATTGGATGCTGATGTGATAGTCATTGCTGTCGTTGCCTCCCTCACGGCAAATAAGGGGCATGGACTATTACTGACCGCCTTCAAGGAGATTTTCCTGAGACATCCGTCGGTCAGGTTGCTTATTATCGGCGACGGCCCCTTGCGGGAGCAGATTGAGGCATCGACCCGGCAACTGATGATTGATCGGGTGGTTCTGTTTATGGGAATACGAAAGGATGTCTTTGACTTGCTTCAAATTGCGGACATATTCGTTTTGCCGACTCAGATCCGGGAAGGCCTCGGAGTCGCATTGATTGAAGCGATGGCAGTGGGTCTTCCCATCATCGCGACCAGCATTGGCGGCATACCCGAAGTCATTGAGGATGCCGGGAATGGATTTCTGGTCTCTCCGGGAAGTTCGAAACAGTTGGCTGAAGCTATAAGAGTACTGGTCAACGATCAAGCGCTGAGAACCGATATGGGCCTTCGGGGAAGGCAGATATATGAGTCAAAATTCACCATGCTGAAAATGACAGGGCTTGTTGAAACCATGTACGATGAGCTCCTATGTAAGAGATTGGACAAGAAATTGTATGTCAGATGACCGGATAAACATATTATACTTCTCAAGCTTTGGAACCCTTAAAGGGGGGGGGCAGAAAAGCCTTTATCATCTTGTCGCGCGTCTGGATAAAAAGAAGTTTCATCCTGTCGTTTTACTTCCGGCCGAAGAGGATTTGGCGCAGAAATTAAGAGAGTTGAATATTGATGTCGTCATCCAGACATTGCCATCGGTTATCTCTTTCAACTTATTGCCCGGTTTTAATGCCTTTTTCAGTTTGCTGAGATTGATAAAGAAACATAGGATTGACCTTATACATACCGATGGTCCCCGCAACACTTTTTATGCCGGTATAGCGGCGAAATTAAAACGTATTCCTCTCGTCTGGCATGTTAGGGCGTCAAACCGTGACAGGTTCGACAGCATCCTGACCTTATTCCCAGCAAAGATAATCCTGGTGGCGAATTCTCTCCGCAGCAGGTTCTCCGGAATCGAGCGTGATGACAGATTTATTACGATATACAACGGAGTGAATCCGGCGGAATTTGTAAAAGTCAGCTCATCTGACCAGATAAAAGAATCATTAGGAATTGAGGAGAGCTCTTTGCTGATTACGGTATTTGCCAGGATTGAACCGCTTAAAGGACAAAAATATCTGATTGAAGCCTGCGGCAGCATATTGAGCGGATTGCAAAAGTTCCATATTTTTTTCGCAGGGGAGATAACGGACAAGGAATATCAGCGCGAATGTCTGGACTTGGCGGAATCACTTAATATTAAGGAACGAATTGTTTTTGAAGGATTTAGAACAGATATCAGCAATATATTAAATCGAACGGATATTGTTGTTATGCCCTCTCTTTTTGAGGCGTTTCCCAGGGCCGTGATAGAAGGGATGGCCGCCGGAAAAGCGGTGATTGCAACCGACGTCGGAGGGACGGCGGAAGCAGTGGAAGAAGGTATTACCGGTTTTGTAGTACCGCCGGAAGACCCTGCTGCCCTGGCTGAAAAAATCCTGTTGCTTGCAGGGGACAGGGAAACGAGACGAAAGATGGGGGAGTCAGGGCGTTTAAGAGCGGAAAAATTATTCAGCATTGAAGAAAATCTAAGGAAGACGGAGTGGGTATATCATGAACTTCTGGGGAGATGACTCCGCGTGAAACCGGTTGAAACCAGTTGCAACCTCTGCGGACAGAACAGTTTCAAAGTCCGAGAAGATGATGATCCACCTTTCAGGGTGCTGGAATGCCTGAATTGCAGGCTGGTATTTGTTCATCCCTTTCCCGATATTGCCACGCTGGCAGTTCATTATGACGCGGATTATTACAGGGATTGGATTTGCCAGCAGAAAAACAAACGAATTAGAATGTGGGAAGGCAGATTAAATAAGCTTGAAAAACGGCGACAGGGAGAACATTTGCTGGATGTGGGTTGCGGTGACGGCGCTTTTCTGAAACTGGCGCAAGAGAGGGGATGGGAGATAAGCGGAACGGAACACTCTTCCTTTGCTGCGAATTATGTCAGTGAGGCTCTCGGTATTCCCGTATTCTGCGGAGAGATTTTTGACGCCGGGTATCCGGAGAATTCCTTCGACGTGGTGACCATGTGGCATGTCCTCGAGCATCTGACGGACCCCAAGCGGTATCTTCGGGAGATTCATCGCATCCTGAAACCATCCGGGCTGCTCGTGATTGCCGTCCCAAACGTTAATGATTACATAATGCAAGCCGCCTACAGGTTGGGGAAGAGAAGGCCCTTGAAACTATTTTCTAAAGATGACAGGGAAATCCACCTTTATCATTTTTCTGACAAAACCTTGAGAAATTATCTGCGGAATACCGGATTTGAATGTCTCAAAATTGCTCCTGATTATGGCATTACTGAATACTCAAAGAAAATGGTCAATTCCATCGCGGTGGTCTTATATTACATGTCGGGATTGAGGATATTCAACGCCCTTGAGGTATATGCCACACGTATCTAAAATATCTGTGAAATCAATTTTCAAGGCAATTTATTTGAATGCAAGGTGCTTTGCTTTAAAAACGCTGAGCATTCTCCTTTTTCAAAGAAATATCTTCCCTGTGATCCGGAATATCGGAAGCATCCTCCTTATTCGCGTGGACAGGGTAGGCGATATGGTGCTCTCAACGCATGCTTTCAGAGCGATTAAGGTCTTATTGCCACAGGTTCATCTCATTGTAATGGCTTCGCCGGCCAACGCGCCGGTCTTGAAGAACAATCCGGATGTGGATGAGGTTATTGTCTATGACCGGTCCGCCAGTTTACTCGAAAAAATACAGTTTATCAACGGATTGAGATCCCGTCATCTCGATCTTGCCATCGATCCTTATACCGATTATGAGCTGAAAACCGCGTGGTTGGCGGGTATGAGCGGCGCAGACCATAGAATAGGCTATGCAGCCTTTGGCCGGGAGTTTTTTTTTAATTGTATGTCGCCAAAAATTGAGGGCAACAAGCACTTCATTGATGGCGCCACTGATCTGTTGAAGCATATCGGCATTTCTTCCGAAAACAGGAAACCGGCCATTTATCTTGGAGCGGACGAACAAGCATGGGCCAATCAATGGCTGCAGGAAAATAGAGTCCAAAGCAAAAAGATTGTTGCCATCCATCCCGGTGCTTATTATGAGACGCAACGATGGCTACCGGAATATTATGCCGGGCTTATTAACCTGATTCGACGAAATACCTCATTCGAGGTTGTGGTGCTGGGCGGTCCCTCGGATGCCCTTGTCGTCGAGGATATTCTTGCCGGGATTAAGCCTCATGTTTGTGTATCCGTTCAGGAGGATATCAGAAAGTTCTTTGCTATCCTCGCGCAATGCCGGTTGCTTGTCTGCAACAATTCGGGGCCGCTGCACTGCGCCGTCGCGCTCGGCATTCCGACCATCTCCTTTATGGGACCAACCATTAAGGAACAGTGGATGCCCATAGGCGAGAGCCACCGGGTATTGCGCTTGGATGATCTGCCCTGTATCGGCTGCAATCTCGGCCGTTGCAAGATCAGGACCCATGACTGCATGAGATTGATTGAACCCAAAGACGTAGTTGAAATAATTGTGAAGGAATGCTTTTGAATTTGCGAATTTGTGTGAATATAATGAAAGCGGTCAAGTTCTTTGATATCAAAAAGGCGTACGGTTTTGTTTTTTTCTACAGCTTCTTGGTATTGATAAACCGGTTAAAAGTGGGCGTTATATGGGCATTTGATACCCAGCAATATATAGATAAGTCAGTTATAAGGCCTCCTGTTTATCCATTAGCCATCAGCTTTTTTAAAATGTTTTTTGAACCTCATGCATTCATCGCGTTGATTTTTTTCCAGTTAATATTTGTGCTCATTGCGGCTTTTTATTTGAGCAATTTATTGCGGAAGAAATTTGAGCTTCATCCCATTACATTCACTCTATTACATCTATTTTTGTTACTTCCATTATCAGCCATTAGTGTTGCTGTGGGAATTCATGGCGAGATAGGCAATAAACTTCTGACAGAAGCCTTAAGTTATGGATTGTTTCTTCTTGCCGTATCATTTCTTGTTAAAACCTTATTTACTGATGAGCGACGAAATTTAATTATATTTATACTATTGATTGGGATCTTGACGTTGATCAGGACACAAATGATATTTATGTACATCATTGCGATCGTGGCTATAAACATCCTTCAATTCAAAGTTGACCATATTCGATCGATAATCATTCTAATCACAACAGGAATTGCCATTTTCGTGTTTGCTGATTTAAGCGAACGATTTTACCATAAAGCGGCAAATCATTATTTTGGCAAGGTCTCTCTTAACGCAAGCCATATCCTTGTTGGCGCTATTTATGTTACTAATGAGAAGGTTATAAATAATATTGTTAATCAACAGGATCGTGAAGTAATAAAGCGAACATATGATTATCTGGAAAACAAAAAACTTCTTGCTAAAAACAGATTCGAGATTGATAGGAGGTTGGTTGATTTATATAATGATAACTTCGCTATAATTCTTGGTTCTGGTCTCATGGCTTCATTTCAGCATGTTTACTCTCTTCCTAAGCAGGAAGATGAAATGTTGATTCAATTCGAAAGTTTTTCCCGTAGAGTTATTAAGATTCTTATTTGTCATAATTACAAAGAATTTAGCAAGTTAATGTTATTAAAATTTCTTTATACCTTGAATTTTCGAGAAGGCTTTTTTATCGCACTCTTCTTGTTTTTACCTTTCATCAGACTGAGCCACGAATTCAAGATATTTGCTTTTTTTATTTTCTTAATGCTTGTTTCCAACCGCCTAATAATGACACCTATTATTTATATCGGTGACCGATATTTATTTTATACGGACATACTGGAATATGTGATATTTATCATCATGGCGGAAAAATATTTGAAAAGGTATGTTTTTCGAGTAGATGAATCATTTCACTCTCAAAGATGGCAGTCTCAAACGGTAAGGTCCTCAACTTGGGCGCTATAAGGCTTGGCTTACTTCCTCAGCTTTTGTGTTCAACTTTCTCGAATAATGACTGCTCTGGTATCTTTGCGGGAATCGTTGCGTTCATATCGGCCTGCATGACATAAAACGGTCCGCTTCTGAGTCTAAAAGAACATTCGGAGTCTCTTCTCCCATACTCCTTACTACTTTGTCCAGGAGACCCTTAATAACATCCAATTTTTGGCCGAGTACAAGGAAGGCGATAATTTCAACCACAGGAATACATGGAGTATTTCGAGGATAGCGCTTTGCTTCACTTCGTGCCAAAATTTGAGCCTGAGACAGTAATCGGGTAAAAGGGGGAGTTATGCAAAGGTCTCTCCAGGTGCTTGGGCAGTTGTTCCTGTTCAATCCTGATGATCTGCCCTGCTTTTTCCTCTTTTTTTGCTCTCTCAGTTCAGTTATCTTGCATTTGTAGCCCTCCTGATGGTTGAAGTTTGAGTCTTTGAACAACCCAAACCATACCAGATTGAGAGCTACTCTTTTAAAAATGTGCAAAAAATATTATACGTTATCCGCCGATGACACCGGACTTGGATTTTACATATGCCACGAGATTATAGCCAAACATAAAGGGAGCATAAATCTCGAAAGCTCTGAGTCAGGCGGCGCAAAAGAGTTTCAGTATATGGATCAAATAATTGTAAAAATTTATGCCCGGAAAGTTTGATCAGAATCATCCCGCAGGCGCGGAAAGAATATCTTTGAAATAGACACGGTCTTTATCCGAAATCTCAACAATGTAAACCCCGATTCCTACTGTTTTATTTTCACCGTCTATTCCATGCATATCCGTCCAGACGACTTTTCCTGAAACCTTTATAGAATAGTAATCGGGAGGTCTTATGTGCAATGTGCATATTTCATTTAGAAGGAGAGTTTCATCAAAGGATGTGGAAACTCCCAGCAGAAGGGATTCATCACAGGTTATGGAAACCCCCTGAGCGCTTATACTCGTAGTTTCACCCTCAACAGTTACGCTGTTCAGGATGATCGTGACGGGCCATCTGGTATCCAGCCTGTAATACTTCCGTCTGTCGGCAGGTTCGCTCAATGTTAACCCTCCTGTAATAAAATAAACACTTTATTTGAAGAAGTTACAGAAGAAATAAGAATTTAAATCCTATCTATTGAAAAACCGATATAATGTCAAACAATAACCGGCTTTTACCTGAAACCGTGGGAAGCATAACATTCGTGCCGGGTATATGCATGGCTGGTAAGTCTTCTTTCCAGATCCTGCCAGGTATGGCAGGATGAATTCACCGAAATCCTATCGTGTCCGTTCATTATCTTATGTAGTGAACTTTCAACTTGCAATTAACCTGTGTCGGAGGATTTCACGAGGAAGAATATTTTCAATCCGGATTTTTAGCTCTGGTATATTATTTTTAACAATGTCCCAGAACATTGCGTAATCCACTCCAAAATAGTGGTGGATAAGCCGATCACGCATTCGTGTCATCAGCTTCCGTGCAATTTCCGGATTCTTCTCCTTAAATTACTCGGGAATTTTTTTTAAGATTCACCGATAATTTCCAGACTGCGAGACCTTTGAAGAACGTCCAATTTTGGCCAAGTACAAGGAAGGCGAAAATTTTAACCACAGGAATACATTTAGTATTTCGAGGATTAAAATTTGAGCCTGACACAGTAATCGGGCAAAAGAGGGCGTTATGCAAGGGTCTCACTGCGACTGAAAGCGCGCTTCAACCTATCATCTTTCATGAAAAAACTTCGGACAATTCTTTCGAGTTATTGATGAGATAATTGATTTCATCAAGAATGCGCATGAGAAGATTAGGAAGTGATAGGGACATACTGAACCTCACTTAAAATAATCTGTTATTAATTTGCTCACTAACCCCGCCGCAAGCAGCGGGGTTAGTGCTCGCTGTTTCGGTTCAAGTACTTATTATGTTTTGCACCGATGACTTGATCAGTGCCTGGCATTCAAATCTTTAACCACCCTCTCCTAAGAGATGTATCCAAAATAACTCCAACAAGGAAGGCTGCCCCCATGTTCCACATCGCAAAGGCAGCTACTATCAGCATAACATAGAAATCGGATTTCCTGCCGCCGATATCTTTTACAACCAGCGCCAGTTCGGAGCCGGCGAAAAACAGGATTACCCCCAGTATAGGGTCGGGGAAAATCTTAAAGATGATTGAAACGGATTCGCTGAAAAACAGGGCTATGAAAATGAGAATACCCCCCAGTATCACCAAGGCTCCACCCGTTTTGGCCCCGAAACGGACATGCCCAGCCATTCCTCCTGCGCCATGACACATGGGAATGCCGCCAAAGAGAGGAGCGATGAGGTTCATAATCCCCTGGGAAACAGCGATTTTCTTCTCACTTACCTGCCGGTCGGGAAACAGGTGATTGTTCTCGGCAACAATTGCAATTACGGCATTGCCCAGGGTTAATGGTATCTGGGGAAGTGTGAAGAGCAGGGTGCCTGCAACAATGTCATTCCACCCTATAATCGGCAGGCTGAATACAGGCAACCTGAAGCCAACATGAATCTTGGCCAATTCCGAAATCAGCTGCGGATTCATGATGACCGAGGAGACTATCCCGATGATCAGGAGCAGGAACATAGCCGGAATCCTGGGGTTCGTCAGAAGAAGATAGGTTACGACCAGGGCGATGCCGGCCAGAACAGGCGCCGCCCTCATACGGTTGATGCCGCCCACCATGAAAGAGAGCCCCAGTCCCAGCATGATGCCCCGCACAACAGGCTTGGTGGCTATCCGTGCAATCGGCCTTAAAGCGCCGGTTATGCCTGCCAGAAGCCAGAAAAGTCCGGTGGCGAGGCCTGCTCCGAAGAGAACTGCCGGGCTGATGCCCCCGGCAATAGCTGCCGCACCGATGGCTTTCATTGGCTGAATGGGGATCGGTGTTTTGTAATAAATTCCGGCGGCCATCAAAAACAGGCCAAACATGAAGAGGAGCCCCAGCGGATCAACCTTTACTATCGTGATATAGGCCACGACAAAGGGGATCAGTGTGCCGATATCGCCGAAAGCGCCGGCCCACTCCATCTTGTTATAGAGATTCTTTGATTGCTTTGTGTGCTCATTTTCGGTATGCGCCGGATCACCGCTCTCAGTTTTCTTAGACAGATCGTCCGCCGTCATGGCAATCATCCTTCCTGCTTTTCTTTTTACTTGCCGACAAGTTCCGGACCCGCCCGCCGTATTTCGCGCGCGCGGGAAATAAAGCCGAAACGGATTGAGAAGAACCCGGATTAAGAGAGCATATTCGGACTTTTTATGAAACCATCATTTTTGTTTAAAAATAATTGTTCCAACATGCTCCCCGGCAAGAGCTTTTGTGATATTACCAGGCACCATGCCGTTGATTATCTGAACCTCTTCGATCACTTCACTGTTCTGCATAATCTCAAGGCAGGGCCGTTCTATCACCAGGTCATCCTGGTCCCGTTCCATCAGGTCCCGTGCCCCTATTTTTGGAATAAACTCGGCATCTGGATTTTTCTTCGGATCATCGGTATAGAGGCCATTCTCATCTTTTACAAACAAGACCCGCCGCGAGCCAATGAGGTCTGCCAGAATAATCAATCCTGAATCGGTGCGGTGAACCGGTATTCGACCTTTCGCCGGTTTGATCGCAAAGTAATCATAAGGCGGCATCCCGTGCATCACCGGAATAATCCCCTCAGCGAAATAGGTTGGAAGCTTGACTATGTCGCTATGAGAGATTTTGATGCCGCCCCAGGGAGAAAGCAGTACGGCGATCATGAGGGCATTCTGTTCGGATACCATACTTCCGAAACGAGCGATTATGCCGGTGGGCATTCCCATTTCCAGCCCAATTGTATAGATATGGCGGCTCCGGGTTCCTCCACCGGTTACTATCAGCATTTTATGCTTGTTGCGATTGGCAACTATTTCTTTTAAAATACCGGGAAGTACCTGTACTCCCCGGTCGCAGATTGATTGCCCGCCGATTTTAACAACTGCAACATCGGGGTACAGCCTTTCCTGCGGAGCAATGTTCAGCTGAGCAATAAACTCTTTGCTTACAAGGCTCTCTCCCATCAAACGGCTTTTAACATGAAGCCGCTTGCCGTCTTTATCACGAACCAAAGCCATGATTTATCCTCCGGAATAAGTTGTGACCTTGCCCTATTTCTTTTTCTTTTGATGCGTTACATCCTTTCCGAGCGGCACCAGTTCGGCGCCGACAGCTTTAGCTATCTGTTCCAATTCGGTTAAACGCAAGTGCTCGGCATATATTTTCAAATTGCAATCCGAGACGGCAACTGCGCGGTACCTAGGCTTCTTTTCCCCCTCCTTTAAAGCAGTTCGTTCTCTGTAAAATATCTTTCCGGTCATGGCCTTTCTCCTTTCGTTAGTTTATCTCCGTTTCTTACGTTAGAACCGATCCAAGTGTGCTTAAGTCGACAAATAAACATTCGGGTAATAAATCGGAAATGAGACAGGATCGGGTAAATGCTTAGAATTTGCTCTTTATATCAAGTTGTATCGCATTAATCGGTCTATATGTCAAGTTCAGCAAGAAACTTTATTATCACCTTAACCGTAATATAGTATGCCGAATCCTTTTTGCCAACTCTTTAATTCTTTATATGTAGCGTTGGAGAAACAGGAAAGTGGCCAGGAGTAACATCCCTGCAAAAACGGCGATCCAGTCTGCCGGGCGCATTTTGTATTCATTAAGAAATGTTCTTCCCGATCGTCCGAATCCGCGGGACTCCATTGCTTCAGCAAGCTCTTCCGCAAGCCGGATCGACTGAATGAGCACCGGTATCAATAATACATGAATATACCTGACGGCTTTCAATCCCGGCCCGATCGGAATGCCTCTTGAGCGCTGAGCATCGATAACATTTCCTGCTTTGCGGGCCATGACCGGAACAAACTGCAAAGAGACGCTCATTACAAAAGCAACAGGATACGGAATCCCGGCCTTTACGAGCGCATTGCCCAGATCTTCGGGAGATGTTGAGATGAAAAAAGCAAAAAAAACCGAGGCGATGTTTATGAGTTTGAATCCTGCAATAAATGCTGAATTTACATCTGCAGACCACCAGACAACAGCGCTGAAAAATACAGCCATCGGAGCAACGGTTTTAAACCAGCGTAAAGACTCTTTTGTTTTGCCTGTCATAAGAATCAGGAGCAGAATGAACACCCATTCGGAAACAAGAGGAAGAGGTTCGTACGAAAACAGGACAAGGATGCTGTAATAAAAGGAAAGGATAAGTTTCGTCCTCGGATCAAACGTCATTTTCCATCCTTTCGAAAGGCATAAGACCGGCAAGCCGCATTGCAGTCTTATCGGCGATCACACTGCCGGGTGTTCCTTCGGAAATTATTCTTCCCTTTGACATGAGAAGAAACCGGTGAGCGTTCTGCTTCGCAAATAAAAGATCATGGGTTGCGAGAAGAACTGAAACTCCGTTTGCCGCGAGATCCGATAAAAATTCGGAAAGGGAATGACGAAACCTGGCATCCTGCCCTGCCGTAGGTTCATCAAGCGCGAGAACGGCAGGTTTTGAGGCAAGAGCCGAAGCAAATGCAACACGTTTTTTCTCTCCTCCGCTCAGCCGGTAGGGCGCGCGTTTTAATAATTTTTCAAGTCCGAAAAGGTTAACCAGCCTCTTTATCCATTTTGCATCGTAACAATTGAGAGCGTCGGCCCCTGCCGATATTTCATCCCGCACATTAAGTCTGAAAAACTGGTTGTCCGGATTCTGAAAGGCTATTCCGGCATACCTCGCAAGTTCCGGGATTTTCATTTTTGATGTGTCCTGCCCCGATAGAATTATTTTCCCCTTATCCGGCCTGTAAAGTCCGTTAATGTGCTTTAGAAGCGTCGTTTTTCCTGCGCCGTTTGCTCCAAGAAGGGCGATGCATTCTCCTCTGTGCAGAGTGAAACTGATATCTTTCAGAAGGGGGATGCCGTTTCCGGAAAAAGAGATATCCTCGACGGAAAGAACAGTTTCATCTCCGGGCGGCGGGACGTGGGTTTCGGTTTTTTCCTCACCGTGTCCGCAGAGAAGAAATTCGAGACCGTACTCTTTGACATGACCCGGTAGAAGAAGCGCGGGAGGTGTGTCAATTACAATACGCCCTTCGTGAATAACAGCTACGCGATCAACATCAGGAAGGGTATAATGGAGCCGGTGTTCGGAGATAAGGATGCACATTTCCAGTCTACAGATCTCTTTTAAGGCGTAACGGACTTTCTGCACGTTTGAAGGGTCCAGATTTGCATATGGCTCGTCTAGTACAATTAATTTCGGCTTAATAGCAATTGCAGCCGCTATCGCAACAAGCTGTTTTTCGCCGTCAGAAAGAGTTTGAGGGTTGCGGTAAAGAAGAGCAGCAATTGAAAGTATCTCTGCCGCCTGCATGACTCTGTTTTTTATTTCGGATCGGGCAAGACCAAGGCTTTCAAGGCCGAAGGCAATCTCGTGCTCGACCGTGCTGCAGAAGAGCTGTGACTCAGGATTCTGAAAGACCATCCCGACCATTTGAAGCATATCGCCAACCGTCCTGATTGCAGTATCGACGCCGGCGATCCTAACATACCCCTCGAGAAAACCGCCGTAAAAATGAGGAATGAGGCCGTTCAATGTGCGGCAAAGTGTCGATTTCCCTGAGCCGCTCTGTCCGCAAAGGAGAATATATTCATTTTGCCCGGCTGTAAGATCTATTCCGTTTAATACTGGTGAGGCTGTTGTTTCCCGGTAGGAATATCTGAGGCTGTCGATTTTTATCGTATGATGATAATGCATCAGATCTCATGGCTTTCAGGATACAGGATATCAGCACGGAACAATGCCTTAAGGGCTATTACTCCAAGGATTGCACCGGTCACCGAACTTGCGAGGAAGGAAGGAATAAGCGCTAAAAGAGGTATGGCTTTCCCCATCAGCACGGGAGCAAAAAAAACCGAGCATACGACAGGGGCGATAATTCCTGACCCTATCACTTCACCGAAAGCCCCTATATGCAGATTACGCGTATACCGGAAGAGATATCCGGCAAGTATGGCTCCTATCATCCCGCCTGGAAAAGCGAGGATTGTGCCTACACCCAGGACATTCCGGATGAGCCCTATGACGGCGGCAGTCACCATCGCCCAGAAAGGACCGAGGAGCACAGCACCCAGCATATTGATGAAATGCTGTGTGGGATTAATTTTGGCAATCCCGATGGGTAAGGACGTGTATGGTGAAAGCGCTATTCCTGCCGCAGCAAGAACGACAGCGTATGCAGCTTTGCGGGTATAATTTCCTGCCGGTTCCGTGTGATTGCTTTTCATAATTTATTTTTTAAAAACCTTCCTCAAAATTAAATGAATCACGAAAGTGAATATTATCGTCAAAAGCGTGGGACCAGTTACTATCTGAACAGGTTTGATAAGATAGTAGAATATGATACCAGCGGCAAGAGATATCGCAGCGACAGGGTCCGCCTTTTTATCCCTCGAATCGATTTTGAGAATGAAATAGTCCGTAAGCAGAATAGATATCAGCGGAGAAAAAACTGAGCCCAATAGATAAAGGAATGAGGTGTATTGTTCCATAGGAAAAAAGATTGCAAGAAGCGTTCCCGCAAGAGCAAAAAAGACTCCGGCAAACTCTCGTTTTATCCCGGGAAAAATATTCAAAAAAGAAATCGCCGCCGAGTGAACATCCAGAAATGTCGTCGTAACGGTTGATAGGCCTATTATCATCAGGGCTATGATGCCAAGATTTGCGGCAAGCATCATGCCTGTCGGATCCGGTGAACCGGAATAAATTCCGCCGAACATTCCGATGCCATACATCCAGCAGCTTCCGGTAAAATATCCCGCAAACGGGGCTATCCATGCTCCCTTTTTTGATTCGGAAAGGGAAGTATAATCAGCTATAAGGGGAAACCAGCTCAGCGGCATGATTATGGAAAGCTCGAATCCTGTTCCGAAAAACCCCGTACTTCTGACTCCTGAAAGGTCCGGAGTCTGCCTTAAAATTACTACTGTCATTACAATGGTCAGAATAAGAAGGAGAAAAACAGCCGCCATGTTTAATTTTTTGAATCCATGAAACCCTGAGATGACCCAGATTCCTATCAAGACCCCCATTAAAACCGATTGAACTGCGATGTTGTCGAATTGCCATAGTGAAGATGTTACGATGCTGATCGCTCTCCCGCCTTCTATTATCATTATGGCTGTCCAGCCTATGAGCTGAAGTATATTTATAACGGAGATGAGATAAGATCCCTGTTTTCCGAACGATATCCGGGTGGACATTATTGAAGGAAGCC
Organism: Desulfobacteraceae bacterium; assembly: GCA_003818505.1. Taxonomy (GTDB): domain Bacteria; phylum Desulfobacterota; class Desulfobacteria; order Desulfobacterales; family RPRI01; genus RPRI01. Next base: position 36,019 of record RPRI01000033.1, read on the forward strand.
GCTCGTTGAAACCTATGATCCCGGCTGATACAAGCAGGGCTGTTCCGGCCAGGTGCCCCAGGATTATGGCCCATATCCCTTTTGAAACTCCGAGATCGGCAAGATACCCGCCTGTGAGTATTTCAGCCACCGAAACGGCTGCTCCGAACCAGAGAAAAAAAAGATTAGCCGATGTTAAAGACCGTTTATTTTCCATCGCATTTTATGTCTCTTTCGTGAAGTTTGAAGAAATGGTCGACAGGACCGTGACCATGCCCGATTTCAAGCGAATGCTCTATTGCGCCGGTTATATATGCCTTTGCAGCAGAGACGGCTTTAAAAAAATCTATACCTTTCGCAAGATTTGCCGCTATAGCGGAAGAAAAGGTGCAGCCGGTTCCGTGAGTATTTTTTGTTTCAATTCTTTTATTTGTCAGTTCTTTAAAAAGAATTCCGTCGTATAAAATGTCCGTTGCGAGTTTTCCGTTAAGATGTCCTCCCTTTACAACCACTTTTTTGGCGCCGAGTTTTAATATTTTTGCAGCTGCATGTTTCATTTCATCCGTGCTTTCTATCTTTGTGTCAGTCAGGGCTTCAGCCTCATAAATGTTCGGAGTAACGACATCTGCAATAGGAAAGAGATTTTTGACAAGAGCATCCCGGGCATCATTTTTAAGAAGGCTGTATCCGCTTTTTGAAATCATTACAGGATCAAGAACCACGGGAGGCAGATCGATTTTACCAAGAGTTTCAGCAATTGTTTCTATCAGTTTTATGCCGGAAACCATACCTATTTTAACGGCATCGATACTGATATCTTCAAAAAGATACATGATCTGGTCATGTACCATGACAGGATCAATATCCAAAACACTGTAAACCTTCGTCGTGTTCTGTACCGTCACTGCTGTTATCACGCTCATTCCGAAAACACCGTGAGCGTGAAACGTTTTAAGATCGGCCTGTATTCCGGCTCCGCCTGAAGGGTCCGAACCTGCTATAGTTAAAGCTGTTCTCATGTTAGATCCCCGATAAAATATGATGGTTTCGTAAAAAGTTGAAAATCCCGTCACTCCCGTGAAAACGGTAGTCCAGAACTAGTCGAAAAGACTGGATTCCCGCTTCTGCGGAAATGACTTAAAAGAGCATATTTATATTTTTTACGAAGGCATCAATGAATGATAGCTTTGTAAAAAATCTATATATCCGATAATCGAGGGCCGGAAACCATTTTTGTTGCTGCGGGAAAACTTCTGGAAGAATAGGGGAAGGAAAGTTGCCTTCATGGGTCATATTCTCCGAGTTCCCTACGACAGCATTAACTGTATCAGGTTCAGTGGGTTTTTTCTCAGTCCCGTCCGGAAACCTTTGTATAATGCCCCCTTTTGCCCGATTACTGTGTCAGGCTCAAATTTCAATACTCGAAATACTTCAATGTATTCCTGCGTTTGAAATAATCGCCTTCCGTGTACTTGGGCAAAATTGGGTGTTCTCCAAAGGTTTCCGCCGTGTGCGGCGGAACACCCCAATCGGATTTTGGATGAAGCTTAGCAATGCGGAAATCGGAATGCAAGCTATTTTTTCCCGTGCTGAAAAGAATCAATTCCGGGAATGCTAATTACATGCTTTCCGTTAAAAGGCAGGCACCGCCCGACCTGAAAGGAGCCTTTCAGTTTATCCGAAATTGTTTTATAAATATCAGGACGGCAGGCAAAGAGAAGCTCATAATCTTCCCCGCCCGCGAGGACAATTTCTTCCGGTTTTTTACCGTATTTCCTGCAGAAAGAAACAAGGGACGGGTCAAAAGGAGAGGACATCAGATCAAGTTCAACCGTTATTCCGGAAGCCTTTGCGATATGGCAGGAGTCGCCGGCAAGGCCGTCGCTTATATCCATGACGCAGTCAACTCCCGCTTCGGCAAGTATCTGGGCTGCATCGAATCTTGCCGCCGGGAATTTGAATTTTGATACAAGGCTGTTAAAACTGGTGTCGTTTTTTATTAGTGATTCAAGACCTGCCCTTGCAAGGCCCAAAGGGCCCGTGGAATAAAGCCCGTATCCCGGCCTTGCATTCGAACGCTTGGGGAATATATCATTTCTTCCAGCTCCAACTGCAAAGAGATCCAGCGACAACTCGTTTCCAGCTGATATATTTCCTCCTCCGAGCGAACATTCATGGCGGTTCAGGCTTTTGGCCACGCCCTTGTAGATCTCTTCGATCATACTGTCTGAAACATAAGAAGGAAGTGAAAGATTGATGAAGAGAATTACCGGCCTGGCATAACAGGCGGCAATGTCGCTGAGTGTCGCTTCGACAGCTTTAATTCCAACTTCTTCCGGAGTCTGCCAGCTGAGCCTGAAATGAATTCCTTCCTTCTGTGTATCGGTCGTAATCACCGGGTTTGAAACCGGGGCAAGGAGACAGGCGTCATCTCCCGGAGGAACTATCATGTTCAATGATGCAGGCACGTTTTTCAACAGTTTTTCGATAAGTCCGAATTCGTCATCCCACGGGGTGTGTAATAAAGATCGAGCAGGGCAGGAGCAGGCCGAGCCGATCTTAAGCGCCGCCTGCAACGGATCGGAAGCCCTCGAAATGGAGCTTATCACCGCGATCCCGTCAGCTTTGTGGAGAAAACATGACTGAGCCGTTTTTTCGGTTATGCCTCCTATCGCGACGACCGGCAGGGAAACTTTTTCGGCAATCGACTGAAGTCCTGAAAGACCGGTTACCTTTTTTGTGTCTTCCTTGGTGCCGGTGGCGAAAACAGGGCCTGTTCCGATATAATCGCAGTCAGTGAGAACAGTCCTTCCAAGCTCATCCGGGGTGGAGATGGATATTCCTATAACCGCTTCAGTGCCCAGAATTTTTCTCGCAACGGAAGGTGTTTCATCACTCTGGCCCAGGTGAACTCCGTCTGCCGTCAAAGCTTTGGCGAGAAGGATGTTGTCATTTACGATAAAAGGTATGTTGTTGCATTTGCAGAAATCTCTGATTTCCTCAGCTTCCCTGTAATAACCCGAAGAAAAGGACTTGTTTCTGTACTGTATTATCGTTGCTCCGGCTTTTATGGCGATCTTTGCCTGGGCAAAGGGCTCGATTGCAGGCGCTTTGTCGTCCGTTATGAAATAAAATCGAAGGGCTTTTTTAAGGTCTTGTTTCAGCATTCTCTCAACTTCTCCGATATTTCTTTTGAAGTTCTGACGGGCTTTTCTTTCTCCGGAACACCTGACCTCTTGAACCGAAACAGCGAGCGCATTTCTCGCTGCTTGCAGCGGTGAGCTTCAATCCTGGATCACCGATTTTTTTAGGTGATCCTCAAATGCTATTCAAACATCAATTGCCATGATTTAAATTTTTCTGCAGAACCGTTCCCGTAAGATTCAAGTGTGCGCAGAATATCTTTTTCCGCATTTTTTTTTACGATGAGTTTCCGGTTTTTTGAAAAAAATTTATCCGCATAGCATATGACCTGTTCCTCTATTGATACCGGAATCATATCACGCGCAGGGATCGGAAGCCCGCTTTTTACAATCTCTTCAGCCGATATTCCGGTTCCCATATGCCTGTCGCACACAAGGGCATGTTTCGGCAGGCCGGCTTTTTCCAGAATCTCCCTGCCTAAAAATCCATGGCAGACATAAGGGTGTGCTCCGAAGCATCCTATCTGCGGTGCATCTGTTTTAAAGATTCCTATATCATGTAAAATGGCAGCCTCTTCAATGAATTTCAAATCCGGGTTAAGATGAAGCACCTTCCCTGCAGCATCCAGCGCTTTTTGCGCAACATGCTCGCCGTGTTTGAGCAGGATTTCAAATGTTTTTGAATCACGGTCATAATATTCGCAAAGAATATCAACCGGGTTGATTGAAAGTTTCTGCAGCATGTTCAATACACCTATTATTATCAATGAGTTGTAAAAAGTCATATGCGAACGGATTTGAGATTTTTGGGAAACAGATTTTTAAAGAACTGAGCGTTAAAAAACACAAGCTGTTTGATCCCGCCACAGGCGAGAGAGTTCTTGTGATTTAGCGAAGTGATTAAAAATACCCAAAAAGCTCATTAAGAGAGCATATGACTTTTTACAATAACATCAAATTCTAATCGATTATTTTAAAATTTTCCGCGAAAGAAGGACGCCCTCTATGAAAGGATCAATCGCTCCGTCAAGAACGCTGTTAACATTTCCCGTTTCGATGTTTGTCCTGTGATCTTTTATCATCTGGTAAGGGTGAAGCACGTAAGATCTTATCTGGCTCCCCCAGGCTATCTCCTCCTTGCCGTCATGCATTTCCTGAAGTTTGTCATCCTGCTTCTGCTTTTCAAGCTGATACATGCGGGATTTAAGGACGGACATAGCCATTTCCTTGTTCCTGTGCTGGGATCTTTCCTGCTGGCACTGAACCACTATTCCTGTCGGAGCGTGCGTTATCCTGACGGCGCTGCTTGTTTTGTTGACGTGCTGCCCGCCCGCGCCGCTCGCCCTGAATACATCTATCCTGAGATCTTTTTCGTCGATTTCGACCTCTATATCATTATCGAGTTCGGGATATACGAATACCGAAGCAAAGGAGGTGTGCCGCTTTCCGTTTGCATTGAAAGGAGATATTCTTACGAGGCGGTGAACTCCTTTTTCGGTTTTTAAATATCCATAGGCATAATCACCCTCGGCTGTGAATGTCACGCTTTTGATTCCAGCCTCGTCGCCGGGCTGAAAATCTATAAGCGCAAACTTGAAGCCCTTTCTTTCAACCCATCTTGCGTACATCCTGAAGAGTTTCTCCGCCCAGTCCTGCGCCTCGGTTCCTCCCGCCCCAGCATTGATAGAAACGATGGCGTTGTTCTGGTCGTCTTCGCCGTCTAACATGAGATCAAGAGAATATTTTTTTATTTTTTCTCTGATATTCTGAAGCTGGCGGGAGACTTCTTCGATGGTTTTTGAGTCGGATTCTTCAATAGCCAGATTAAACAGGATTTCACTTTCTTCAAAATCGATGGTTAGTTTTCTGAAATTTTCTATCTTGCCTGAAAGGAGCCTTCTTTCCTTGAGAAGCGGCGTCGCCTTCTCATGGCTTTCCCAGAAATTATCTTTCGATATCAGAAATTCTATCTCTTTTAATCTTTTTTCCTTGTTATCGAAGTCAAAGATAGTCTTTCAGTTCTGCTAATTTCTGGCCCATTTC
>RPRI01000034.1 GCA_003818505.1 Desulfobacteraceae bacterium
ACAACAGTAAGGGCGGCAGATTCAAGCTCCTTTGTGCCGAGCCTGTGACCTGATACATTGATAACGTCGTCGATTCTGCCGAGAATTCTATAATATCCGTCCTGGGCCTGCACTGCCGCATCTCCAGTAAGGTAGGGCCAATCTCGCCAATCTTTGCTTTTCGGGTTCTTGCAGTATCGTTCGAAATATGTCTTCACGAAGCGATCACGGTCTCCCCATATCGTCTGGAACATGCCGGGCCACGGGTTCTGGATGCATATATTGCCCGCTTGTCCTGCACCCTGGGGAATCACTTTTCCGTCATTATCGTAAATAATGGGGTGAATGCCGGGCACACCGGGGCCAGCACTGCCGGGCTTCATCGGCTTGATGGCAGGTATTGTGCTGCAGAGGAAACCGCCGTTCTCCGTCTGCCACCATGTATCGACAATGGCCGCCTTGCCCTTCCCGACTTCATTATAATACCATTTCCAAACTTCCGGCTCGATCGGCTCACCCACCGTAGTCATATGCTTGAAGTGATAATTATATTTCTTAGGCTCGTCAGGACCGACCTTTCTGAGCCCCCTGATGGTGGTAGGCGCGGTATGGAAGATGTTCACATCCAGATCCTGCGCGATCCTCCATGCCCTGCCTGCGTCCGGATAGGTTGGAATGCCTTCGAAGATGACACTGGACGCAGCCAGCGCCAAAGGTCCATAGACAATGTAGGAATGGCCTGTGATCCACCCGATATCAGCCATGCACCAGTAAACGTCCGTCGGATGTATGTCCTGGATATATTTGGATGTGCCGGTGACATAAGCGAGATACCCGCCTGTGCTGTGTTGGCATCCTTTGGGTTTTCCTGTCGTGCCGCTGGTGTACATGAGGAAGAGCGGGGCTTCTGCGGGCATCTTTACAGGCTCGATCCTGGCGCCGTAATATTTCTTCAGCAGATCGTTCACGAAGAAGTCGCGGCCTTCGACCATCGGGGTAGCAGCGGAATATTTGCCGGGATAACGCTGCCATACAAGGACTTTCTTTACCGTCCTGCCCTCTTTTGCCGCTTCTGCAACGGCAATATCCGCTTTTTCCTTATGATCAAGAAGCTGACCGCCCCGGAAATACGCATCCATCGTTATCAGGATATCGCTCCCCGAGTCGACGATCCTGTCCGCAGCAGCCTTTCCGCTGAATCCGCCGAAGACCTGGGAGTGGATAATGCCGAGCCGTGCGCAGGCAAGCATCGTAACGGGAAGCTCACCCACCATAGGCAGATGGAGCGTTACCCTGTCTCCCGCCTTCAGGCCCAAGTCCTTGAGGAGCGCTGCAAACTCGTTCACCCTTACGTACAACTCCTGATAGGTGATATGCTCGACCTTGTCGGTCTCAAGCTCTGGAACAAAATGGATTGCGGTTTTGTTCTTGTAGAGCGGCAGGTGCCGATCAATACAGTTGTAGCTTGCATTGATCAACCCGCCTTTGAACCACTTATAGCAGGGAGCATCGCTGGTGTCGAGTATTGTATCCCAATATTTGTACCATGTCAGCATATCTGCATATTCTTTGTAACAGTTTGGAAAGTTCTCGAGGCTGAACCGCTCATAAACAGACTCGTCGGTCATGTTTGCCTGGGCAATGAATTTTGACGAAGAATGATAATAACCCTCTTCCTGCCAGTGGACAGCTATCTGGGCTTCTGATGTTTCAACAACTTCTCTTTCCGCCATCTATCATACCTCCTTATATTTTTTGATATTAAAAGCTTCATGCCCTATTTAGGAGCCGTTACGAAATAGCCCGTACTTTTTTTGATCCTTTATTACAGCTCATTGTACCGGTACCACATCCAAACGTTCCGGTATTTTTTTTTGAACACCGGCTTATGGATCCTCATGCCGTTTTTGACATCCGGATGAATAATTTATTTTTTTTTGAACAACGGTTTATGCCAATTTATGACTGCAATCCTCCTTTCTCTGACTGTTGTCTTGAAAGTGAATCTTTAATCCCAAGCTCAAAAATTTCAAATGCCGTCGCCAGGGTTTTTTGTAAAAAAACTTTGTCTTCACCCAAAACACTTTTTTTTGATTCCTGGAATAACACTACCCCGGAAAATACGGACCAGAATATTTCGGCAAGCATAGAAGACTTGCAGCCTGATAAAACTTCGTCGCTGGTTTTTTGATCAAATATTAATGAGATCTCTTCAATCGATTTACAGGAAAGCATCTTAATTTCAGACAAAAGCTCAGGCGTAAGGGTTTTTAAAGTTTCGTTTGTCTGGAGATTAAACATGTTTATTAACATCAGCGAATCAAATTCATAAACATCGATCATGGCTCTTGTTAATGCAGCATATCTTTTTTCTGGAGATTTAATTTTTTCACTGTTCACGTGCTGCAGACGAATAAGCAGGTACTGAAGAATCCGCAAAGAAAGAGACGCGTACAATTCATCCTTGTTTTTAAAATAAAGATAGATAGTGCCGGGGCTCAGCTCGGCTTCTCCGGCTATATCCTCCATTGTCGCTTTATTAAAGCCCTTAATTGAAAATACTCTTCTTGCAGCGACAATTATCTGCTGACGCCTTCTCTCTCCTTCTCTCTCTTTTCTTTCCTGTATGCCCATAATTTAGGGTTTAACAGCCCGATTTTATTTCAAGCAGTTATGATATTCCTGAGTACAGTCAGAAGGGGCGAACTCCCGCCCCTTCTGTAATCTCATGAATCAAAAATAACCGTCCGTGGGATCATCCCCACAAGCCGACTTTAAAAGATGCGGTGAACAGAATTATGAAGGCGATAATGCCTATCAACCATTTGTCTTCCAGGTTCATAATGACCTCCTTTGAAAAAACATTTATCCTATTCTTTTACTACGATCATCTGCTCTTTATCCGCGCGTGCGATCTGAACTTCGCTGGTTGTGGAAAGTTCGCACTTGAAGGTGAGAGCCCACATCATGATGATACCCACAGTCCACCAGAATATCTGCCAGGACCAAAGGGGCGGAAAGCCTGCAAATGAAAATGAGGTGTTACCCATGATACATGCGGGACCGATGGCCAGTATGTACCATATAACTGTTACGTATTTCATTATCCCGCGCCATTTGACCGCGCTTTCGGATGGAGCGTCAACGCTGTCCAGCCATTGCCGTACTTCGGCCTGACGATCGATGGTTTCCTTATCATCTTTGATGCCGATGCCCCTGCACAGGTAAGCCACAATGAGTCCGACAAATGTGCCCCAGAAAGCGCAATGCATTGAAAGCGGATTCGGCCACACGGAATATGTCAGATAAACCGATAACATGCCGGCCGCAACGCCGAGAACGGCGCCGACCCTGGGGAATTTGAAGCCCCAGCAGACACCGAGCAGAAGCACATACATAACAAAACCGTAAGCCGTTGCAAGGGCGCCCAGAATAACAAGAGCCGCTTTTGAATTGATGCCCACATAGAGAGCTACAATTGTGAGAACGGTTGTCAGAATCCGGTTTACCCATATCTGTTCGCTCTGGCCAGCCTGCTGATTCCGGATGTAGCGCCAGTAAACGTCACGAAGAAGGATGGAACCGCCGGTGTTGATATAAGGGGATGCTGTGGAATGAATGGCGGCAATGGCGCCCATGAAAACAAACCCAACCATGAACGGCGGAAGAAATTGTTGCATCAGGGTCGGAACAACGATCCTGTCCGTCAAGCCCTGGAAAGCCGCTACTCCAGCAACCTCAAGCACTTTTGCGCCCATGCCCTGGATGGCCGTAAAGTAGAAGAGGGCAAAACCGACTACAAATGTGGACATGAATGTCTGCTGCCAGGCAAGAGGTTTCGGGGATTTTATGCCGAAAAAGGTCATTGTAAAAGCCGGGGAAGACTGAATACCCATGAGTGAAAACATGTACGTCAAACACATGACTGCGGTCCAGGAAGCAGCTCCCTTCTTGCCAAGACCCCATGTAATGACCTCGGGAACAGTCAAAAATTTCTGATCCAGATTTGCAACAGCCGCTGAAAATCCACTCCAGCCGCCGAACTGGGGTTGAATGATGACATAAAAACCCATGGCAATAATGCCGCCGACAAGAAGAACAAACTGCGTCACGCCGACCCATGCGCCTGCTTTCATGCCGCCGGTAACAACGTAAAACCATACTATAAAAGCGAGAAATAGAGCGCCGGTAACGAATTCAACTCCCGTTATAATATTGAAAAGAGCGCCAGCAGCCATCAATTGTACGGCTGAATAGAAAATGGAATATAGAACGGCGGTAAGGACTGACAGCCATCGAATCGCCGTGCTGTTATAGTAATAGGAATACATGTCGCCGGGTGTAACAAAGCCGTAACGTTTACCGAGAAGCCACTGACGTTTGGCAAAGAATGTACCTGTAATTGGAATGGTGAGAACATAAAACGATGCAAAGGCATAGGCCAGACCATCCCGCCATATCAGGCCCGGATGGCCGATAAAGGTCCAGCCGCTGAAGGAGGCTGCTGTCGCAGCCATCAGAAAAGCGATAAACGGAACAGAACGTCCGCCTATGGCATATCCTGCCGAGGTTTTTTCTGCGAAGAAGCCTTTCATTCCTTGGTAGAATGCATAAATCATGTAAGCACCAAGCATGACATAGACCCAAGTTGTAGCACTCATACATATCCTCCTTAAGTATCTCTGCTTTCCTCAAAAGGGTTGAACGGCCCATATGGCCAAACGGCTATATTGTCGCATGATCCGCTTATTACGCCATCACCTCCTTTATAATTAATTAGTTCATTAAAAATTCCACATGGAACAATAATTTTTAAAATACCCATCACAAAAAATAATTCTTTTATCGCAATCCAGATCAATCCTGAAATACCGGCGCCTAAAGAATCAACGTCAACATTATTACTATGTATAAAATGAATTATATTTATTTGATAGTGCCCAGTTAAATTATTTTATATCAATTGTCAATAAAAAACTAATTCATTTAAATAAACCTTGATAATTTTTTATTCAATGCATATTAAGATCTATCCACTGCGGATGGTAAATCATCAGGCAGATAACTATTATTCAAGTCCTTTGCGGCACAACAAAGCATGAGAATACATAAAGTCAGGAGTCAGGAGCCGGAATAACAATATTATTGTTTTTTTTATGTATTCTTAATTCTGACTTCTGTATTCTCATATAAATTATAGGGGTAATTTATTATGCAGAATAAAATAATTGTTTTTTTTGAACATCCTGTTGGTGTCCGTTATGCCCTTGGGCTGCTTATAGGAGGATGGATATCGGTCTATGCGTTCATGTACCATATCAATACATTCTTTCCAGACCGGTTTCCCAATGCTTTAATCCTGAAAAATCTGGTTGTAGGCATCGGCATCTGTTACTGTGTGTTCAGGATCAAGCCCTGGGCAAGAAAGCTGTGCATATTTTTCAATCTTGGAATTATATGCATCAACGTATTGTTTCTCGCCATACGCCTATCATCAGTCGGAATGGAATCTCCTTCCTTGATCCTTCATGCGTTGCTGAACGTTGTTATTTTCGGATTGTGCACCTATTACCTTTTGATCAAAGAGACATCAGAATTTTTTAAAGCCCGTGAACCCAAAAAAGTCGATGAATTTGGAAGAGAAGTTGAGGAGAAGAACCTAAAATATTAATTCATAAAGGAGTTTAAAGAGTGAACCAGCCTCTTCCACCTAAAGAACTAATCTGTGAATGCGGTAACCGGTTTATGAGTCAGCAGCGCTCCAACTGGTGTCGCGCCTGCGGCAAACAGCTTTTTTATGATTTGAAGGATCAAAAGAAGAGTCGGTCTAACCAGATTTACTTCATTTCGATTATAGTTATTGTGACTGGATTGCTTGCTTACTTTTTTATCGAGATGATTCTCACTCCGCTTTTAAGCATTTGGTAGGTATAACTTTATATGAGAATACAGGAGCCGGAATACAGAATAAAAAAACAATACCGGGATTATTCTGACTCCCGGATCCTGTATTCTCTTTCTTCGTTGATCCAGCTTCGGGCGTGGATGTTGTTAGTAAGTCAGAACTTATTTGGTCATGCCCGATTATCTCCGGCATGACACCAAAGATTAATCCATGTCCATGAAAAAAGTCGATGCCATTGTATATGAACGAACCGGAGCAACAGGCCCTTCCTCGGTGCCGCTGACTGCCCGGACAGTCCAGAAATACGGAATATCTTTTTTCAAACGTTTTGGCGGGATCTGATAGGTAGGTTTATCTGTTTTTTCATCCACGAAGCAATCTTTACATGCCGCTCCCGGCACCAGATTTTTAATTGCATCGGAAGCTGAAACGAAAACCCGGTAGCCTTTTGCACCCGGCACCGGTTTCCATTTCAATACTGTAGTAAGTACCTGATTTTTAGCCTTGTCTTTGGGAGCATCCAGTTCCGGAGTCGCAAGCGATCCCGCATAAGCTGAAGCCGAAAGCCACATCAATGCCACAAATCCAACCACAAATGATTTAAAATTAATGTTCATATCATAACCTCATCTGTTAATATTGTTGTTCATGAAAATAAATTGCATTTATTACTCGAGTAGTCAGAATTCAGCCAAACGATCAGTTTTTCAAACGTTCTGGGAGGTTTGCTCATTCTGACTCCTGAATTCTGACTCCTGAGTAGTTATGAATTACATTTATTATTTTAATTCGAATAATTAATTTTATAATTCTTGTCAATAAAAAATCACATTCAACAGCATTCACGGTATAAGCAAAACAGGAAGTTCCGAATTTTCCGCAACCCGGTGGGAAACTCCGCCCAGCCAGTACTGGCTCAGCCAGTCCTTCCCTGTTCTTCCCAGAACAATCATTGTTGAATTGTAACTGCGTGAAAGATTTATGATTTCGGCAGCAGTACGTCCCGAAGAAAGATGAGATTCCGCATTGATTCCGGCTGAAGTAAGACGTTTGCAATATGCTTTTAGCCGCCTGCGGCTTTCTTTTTTAAGCTCCTGCAACTGGGCGGGGCTCATCCCCTTTGATATTTTAACGCCTATGTTATGGACAACTATAACGTCGGATGCAAGTCCTTTAAGCCCTGCAAGGGCATCAACCGCATTGGAGGAAGGCTGAGACCAGTCAGTGGCCAGCATCGGACGGTCGAAGATATGTTCATTGACACGGGTTACTATCTCGTCATCCTGTTCGTATTCGGCCATGTATTTGTTCATAAGGATAGGTATAGGGCTTCGGCGTATAAGATCCAGCATGTGGCCGCCCACATAAACTTTTTCAAATAGTGAACGCTTCTTGCGGCCCGACACTATCATATCGACTTTTTCCTTATTGGCTATATCAAGAATCACTGCATTCGGCATGCCCACCTGAACATAGGTTTTGCTTTTTACCCCTTTTTTTGCAAGAACCGCCTGCCACTGTTTAAATTGTTCTCCGGCTTTTTCCTTGATTTTCTCCTCTTCTTCCTTCATATAACCGCCGAATGGAACGAAGGCCACCTCTTCTCTCGGTATGATATATACAAGCACTACCTCTTTGAGCCCTGCTTTTATCAGATCAAGCATACCTTCAAGAGAGTTTAAAGCCATCTCTCTGAAGCGTGTGTTAAAAAGAATCTTTTCAAATTTCATTTTTCACCTGCCTTAGAAAAAGACGAGAGTTACTATTACAAAAGAAGGAATCAGAAAAACAAGAGTGTATTTAATGATATAGCCGAAAAAGCTAGGCATCGGAGTGCCCGCTTCTTCGGCTATAGAACGAACCATGAAATTGGGGGCGTTCCCTATATAGCTGCATGCGCCGAAAAAAACAGATCCTGCCGAGATGGCCTTCAGAAATACCGGGTTTTCAGCTATAAGGCGGGGAACCGCTTCTGCTTCAGGAAGTGATGCGTAAAAGCTTCCGAGAGCAGTGTTAAAAAAGGTAAGATACGTTGGAGCATTATCTAAAAAGGCGGATAATAAACCTGTGCTCCAGAAATAATGCGCTGGCTGCTGCACCGAATTTATAAGAAATGCGAGAGCCCCTTTCCCACCCGCCTTCAGAATCAGAAGACATGGAATCATGGTTATGAAGATTCCGATAAAAAGATAAGCTACTTCAAGAATTGGAGCCCAGGTAAACTGATTGTCTTCACGAACGGTTATTGATGTTGTTGCCATTGAAAGAATTCCCATGACAATAAGAAGGCCGTCACGAGCCCAGTCCTGAACAGAGCGATGCACTCCAAGTGTCGATATTTCTCCCCAGTCCACCATTCCGCTCATGAGAACGGAGAGGACAACCCCCAGCAGAAAAAGAAAATTATGTTTTCCTTCCAGTTTGAGCGGAACTTTTTCCATAGGATCGGCAGCTGCCGGTTTTTCCCTGCGATAGTGGTAAGTGTCCATGAAAAAATAGCAGGTAAGAAGAAGGCCTGCAACAAGAAGCATGTGCGGCAGAATATTGAATGTCCAGAAAAATGGAACCCCATGCAGAAAACCCAGAAAAAGCGGCGGATCACCCAGAGGAGTTAGCGCGCCGCCTACGTTTGCAATCAGGAAGATAAAAAAAACGACCATGAAGGTTCTGTTCTTTCGATGGCTGTTGGCTCTCAGGAACGGACGGATCATAAGCATGGCCGCACCAGTCGTTCCCATCCATGAAGCAAGCAGCGTTCCGATAAGCAGCATGCCGGTATTTACAGCAGGAGTCCCGACAAGAGTGCCGCGTAGCAGGATCCCGCCTGATATGGTATAAAGAGACCATAGCAGAATGATAAACGGGATATAGTCGGCTATTATGATATGGAGGATCTGATGCATGGCCAGACCATGGTAAGCAATCACAAAAGGAACGGCTATGGATAGAGCCCAGAATGCAGATATCTTGCCGAAATGATGATGCCATATGTTCGGGGTGAGCAGCGGCAAGAGAGCTATGGAAAGAAGCATGCAGGCAAACGGGATGCAGCTCCAGATGGGAAGCACTTCGCCAAGGTTAATATGCTCCGCTGAAGAGCCGCCTTCACTCCCGAAGACAAACAGAGGAATTGCCGTCACAAATATTAATAAAAACAAACCGCAAATGATCTCTCTTCTGATTCTCATCCGTCCGCTCCTTCTGCCTTTTTACAGTATATGAGTTTACGTTTCGACATCAAAACAATTAAGAATACGTTTGTTTTACGAATGCCGATAGCACACACCTTTATTATTTTGCAATCAATTAATGATGATGGATTCGTAAAAGATCTTAAATTCTTGATGATTTTGCGAAAATACTGAACCGAAACGCGAGCGCATTCCCCGACCGCTCTGCGGCGGGGAGCTTCAATAGAACCGGCAAGAAGAAAAGGATTTTCGGGGCCGAGGGTTGAAGGGTAAAAGGATGGAAGAAGAATTTATTTTGCAGAACCACGAAGAACACGAAGCATGTAAGGCTAAAATGTATATTTTGCCTCCTCTTCGCGCTCTTCGTAATCTTTGCTGCAAAAATCAGGAACTGCCTTTCATATCTTTCAGTTCAGACAGCCTTTTTGCTGCTGCCTGACGAACTCCTTCATCAATATCTATTTCCGCCATTTTTGCAAGAACCGCCTTGTCCGTCAGCATGGCTGCCCCCTCTTTTCTGTATTCCGGATTCTTGTGCATGTGCCTTGGAACGAACAAATCTGTAAATCTGAATCCCATTGTATTACCTCCTTTGCTTTTATATGTGCAGGTCGCCTTTATAACCTCCTGGTTATTCACATGATATCCGCAAAAGCTGCCCGGCATAACCGAACCGTCATAAAACGATAAATCAAAACTTCCCGATAGAGAAGATGTACAGAAAGCAAAGTCAGAGCCGGTGGATTATGCTCTATGCATGAAAGGTCAGAAGTATTTGAATGATATATTTCAATTTCGAGCTAAGTTAGTATGTGCTCACTTACTTGTCAAGAATTATTTTAACCCTGTGTCTGAAGCAACTCTTATCACATTGCAAAGATAAGAACGGTATTTAAAAAAAAGCCGCTCGATTGAAAAGCGAGGGTTACTGAAATTTGAATGAACCTATGGAGGAAGAGAGCTGTTCCGCCGTAGCGGCATTCTGCTGGATTGTGCTGTTCATCTGATGCGCCACTTCATTGATCTGCGCAATACCCGATGACTGTTCCGTGGAAGATCTCGATATTTCATTCATCAGGGTTGAAACCCTTAAAGAGCATTCGGATAGGCTCTTGAAAGCCTCAACTGTCTTGCCAACAAGGGCGCTGCCATGATGAATGTTTCCTGCTGCATTTCCTATGAGATCTGACGTATTCTTTGCCGCTTCTGCCGCACGTATTGACAGATTACGAACCTCATCCGCAACCACACCGAAGCCTGCTCCTGCTTCCCCGGCTCTGGCAGCCTCGACAGCCGCATTCAAAGCCAGCAGATTAGTTTGAAAGGCGATTCCTTCTATGGCATTGGCAATTTTGGAAATCTCATCGCTGGATTTTGAAATGCCGTTCATGGACCCGGCCAATTCCGTCATAATCCTGTTGACCTCCTGAACCCTCTCCGAAGATTCACACATCAGTTTCTCTGCCGTCATGATGTTCGTGCTGTTGCTGCTTGTCATTGAAGCCACCTCCTCCAGCGATGCGCCGATCTCTTCCATAGAAGCGGCCTGCTGTGAAGCAGAAGATGAAACACTCTGGGAAGCGGCAAATATTTCTCTTATCATGCTGCAAAGGTTTTCATTGACCAGGTTCATGCGATTGCACAAGTGGCTTATTTCGTCCCTTGCTTTAGCATGCACGTTCTCGGTGAAGTCTCCCTGCCGCATCTTTCCGGCAAGGGCAAGAACCTTGTTAACCGGCTGATTGACCATCTTGTTAAACAACCCGAATACTGCCAGAATCAGAAACACCAGTCCGGCAAATCCAACTATGATTCCTTCATTACGAGCCTGCTGCGCGGCGGAAACTGCTGCCTGGGTTGACGTCCTTACATGGATGCCGCCAAGAACTTTTCTCGTACTCCCATGGCAATGATGGCAGCTTTCCATGTTCGGAATAGGCTGGATCAGGCTCAGATAATGCCTTTGTCCGATTCTCTCTTCGAATGATTCCAAAGGTTTTTTACCGTCCTGAATCATTTGTGTTGCAGCATTCAAAGCCTTTTTATTGAAGAAGACCGAGCTTATTCCCTTATGAACAATCGCAGGGTCCGATGCAAAGGTGACATCTCCTTTAAAATCGAAAATTGAGACTTCGATACCTGCGGCGTGTTCCTTCAAACGAACGAACTGCTTCCGTACCTCGTCGTTATTGCCGACTGCAAGAGCATCGATAACGCTGCTTTCAATGGCTGCCGCCAGGTTTTCACAGCTCTGCTCTGTCTGGTCCCGGATAAGTCTGTTCTGGTTGAATAAATTAATACCGATGATGAACCCGATACAAATGATTAATATCGGCGCAAGAGCCAGCATAACCTTTATCCACAATCTGTTCTGAAAATAGACTCGAAATTTCATGGGCTTTACCAGTTCTTTTTTATCCTGATATTTTATGATCTGCATTTTATTAATGGGCGCCTCCATAAAGCATCGGTTTAAATTTGAATGAGTTTACCCGTTCTGAAATATGACATTTCTCGCAAACAGCCATTGTTGGCTGTTTTATATCTTTAGGATCACCGGATTCGATATGCAGGCTACCCGGTCCGTGACACACCTCGCAACCCGGATTCTTTAATTCAGGGGTGGCCTTTACTGATACAAAACCGCCCGGCTCACCGTATGCGGTCGTATGGCATTTCAGACAACCAAGATATTCGGATTCTGTAAGACCTTTTTTCATGATCTGGACATGCTCGAAGGAGCGGGCCTTGGCGGCATTTGAGCTGAAATTTTCATATTCTTTTTCATGACATGACTGGCAGTTTTCGCTGCCTACATAAGTTTTGACACTACCCCCTCCGGCCGTACCCGGACTTAAGGCAATAAGACAACTTATTGTCAACGCAGCAAACGCTAAAAACATTATTTTGATATTATCGGTTTTCATGATTAATCCCCGGTAAAAGATTTCCGCCTTACCTCCCGTTTTGCCGATCATTTTTATTGCTTTATATATCGCTTCCGCCAAAGCAACCCAGATCAGAAGGCGCCTGGAGCAGGTTTTTATTTTATTATCGGCATCATTGCAGAAAAACTTAAATTGGAATAACTTGCTTAATTATTATAAAAGCGAAAATAGCGGGGTAAAAAGCATAAACGGGATAATAAAACTAAATGGAAAGACCAGGATGATTGAGACGGATTCGCGGGTGTATCCACACTGGGACTGCACAGATTCTATGTAAGTCCGCCTCAGGCGGAACGAAAGACAAAGGGCAGATCATTGTTCCTGCGGATCGCATACGCACCCATACCCAAACGGAATAGATTTATGACATTTACTATAAAGCTTTGAAGCTCCCCGCCGCAGAGCAAGCGGGGAATCTTCGCCGTAAGGAATATCATCTGTTTTTAATTTGCTCGCTAACCCCGCCGCAGAGCGGACGGGGAATGCGCTCGCGTTTCGGTTCAATATATGGAAAGGAATCCGATTATTATAAATCTCAAGCTGGAGATAAGATATGGATAGTTTTAGCAAAATCGCCGTGCTGAACAACATTATTGAGGCCCAGTTACTGGATTCAATTCTGACTGAACAGGAGATTCCTCACGTGATGAGAACCTACCACGATTCAGCTTACGACGGCCTTTTCCAGGTGACAATGGGATGGGGCCACGTGGAGGCCCCGGAAGCACACAGAACAGAAATTCTGGCCATCCTTGATGAAATCAGAATCCGATCGCAAGTAAACGATGAGGATATCGTCGGCAGTAAGAGACTGGGCCGCCTGGGCTGAAAGGGATAAACTGCAAATCAGAAAAGCCAGAATAAGTTTTTTGTATAATGGTATCATGAAATGAGATAATCTCCTTTAAGATGAAGAACTCATTGTGAAGGATAGGCGCATCTGCGAAAACTACTTCCATAGGGTTTAAGAGCCGCTTTTGTTACATTAAAAAGAAGACCTTTATACAACTCCTAAAACATCAACTCTGCATCGTAAAATCCCTTTTATTACAGGATATTTTTCCGATAAATTTCTTAAAAAAATTGATTAATCCAACCCGCTAAAATTATTAATAATTATTTGTAAATAAAGATTATGTTATCATATAAAATGAGCTTGTATGTCAACAGGATTAAAACCACAAAATATTGAAAATTATTGATGTTTTTTGGCATGAATATCAGGAAAAATAAAAAAAAGGGCTTACAGGTCAGAGTGACCCCTGTAAGCCTTATCTTTTACTGGTGCCTAGGACGAGAATTGAACTCGTACAGCCACAAGGACCGAGGGATTTTAAGCCCAAAAATTGCAAAGAGACAATTGACTGTATTTTTAACTACTTATTTCCATTCGATATTTTTGATCTACTTTTGGTTTCGTTTGGAAATGTTTGAAACAATTTGACCTTGACGGGCACAATTTAGGCACAGTTTGAAAGAGCAAAGACTCGGGTGATTTTCAATCCACCTACCCTCTTGTTTTTTATCTTCAGTTTATAGAAATAGTCCATATTTTTGACTTTGACAAGCACAATATTGCACAGCAAATTTGCTTTAAAAGGTTCACAATTATACTGTAAAAACAACATTTTAATCATCAAAATACTGGTAGTGTAATAGTATATAATAACAGAATGTTATCAGTCTTTCATAATCCTGCTTTATCATATAAACTACCAGTAACCCCATCATCCAGCTTTAACGTGTAACTTTTAATATTTCCAGTAACCCAATCATCCATCTTTAAACATACAAACTACTAGCATTCCCGGTATCCTGCATTGTTATCCTTTATTTTATTCTGCTCCTATCTTGTTTTCAAATTTGGGCGACCCAGTGCTTTCCAGGAAGAGATGGTCCAGAATGGCATGGAGAGATGGTTTACGGGGTCAGAGAGGGAACGGGATACTGGTATAACATAATGAATATATGTTGCAGTAAGCGAATATCCCTGATTTTAAGATCCTTTTCCCGGAGACTACCATGTGGCTTATGACAAATTTCGGTTTCTTCAGTATTGTTCAGAAGAAAGGCGACGATGTTCTGACCGTTATAGCAAGGGTAAGGAGTAATCTTGAAGCCATGAATATGGAGCTCCTGTTTAGTTTCTGGCTATTGTTGCGTCGTGGACTTGGCAAAAGACGAAAAACATCTTTGACAAATCCGAAGACGAAAGGCTTTTGTCAAACGCCCCTTCGGCGATCAAATTTACAGCCAAATCCTTAAATTTACCAGTTAAAAATTTGTCGTTCAAGTTAAGACCTGAGCCAAAATTCGTGCTCGCCATCTCACTAATGGCATAAGCGATATACTCCTCCTTGATGTCGCACTTTAGATTCATGCGCGATATAAAAAATCTCAGCAAAAACTTTTCTACCGCGGGAATGATCAAATTTTTTTTGACCATCTCTCCCAACATCCTTTTGATGTTTTCCATCTTTACCCTCTCTCCTTCCCTTTAGGGATAAGAATTCCCTTTTCGTGACTTGATGTATCTCAGAAATCGACTTGTACGTCAAGTTTTGACAGGTACTTTATGTTGTGGCTGGTGGGTTGGTGGTTATTGGAAACGAGGTAGGTTGAAGCTAAGGATTCAGCGTCCTGAAAAATTCTGAAAATCCGCGTCATTAGCGCTGGTCTGGAATAATTGTATAATTAATTAAGTGGTAAAGTTGCTCTAAACTGAAATAATGTAACAGAAAAGACCAGCGTGAATATGAAGAAATCAAGAAGGAATCATGGCGCAGCGTTTAAAGCAAAAGTGGCGATAGAAGCTATCAAGGATGAGAAGACAATAGTTGAGTTAGATGTTATCATTTAACGCTGCGCGAAATGTTTCCAGAAAAACAGAAAAAGAGCTTTTTGTCCATAGAATGAAGATGACAGTTTTCGGATACAATTTAGAGCAATCTTTTCGATAAAAGGACATTAGGGTTTCTATCATCACTTTTGCACAAACCTCTATACCAAGTCCGCCTGTACCTGTTCCAAGCGCAGGGAAAGCGATGCAGGCAATTCTTTTTTCCATACAAATAGCTAAACAGTTTTGAACCGCCATACTTACAGTCTCTGGAGAGCCCTCTACCGTTGCAGCATGGATGATATACCGACATTTTGCCAGAGAATGCGAACTGGTAATAACTGCATCCCCTGCCTTCGGCGTCTTTCTTGCAGCAATAGCCGACATCTCAGTTTGAAGCGATGCCCCGGCTTTGGCCGAAATAGCCCCAGACACACCGGCACCTAAGACCAATCGAGTGTTTGATGCGTTAACAATAGCATCTGCTTCAACTTCGGAAATGTCACCCGTGGCTAAAATTACGGTATAATTTTTCAATAAGAACTCTTCCCGCATGGTGTCGATTGGTGGAATCTGGTTTTCGAGATAATCTCTTATGCCCTCAGAGCCAATGACAAATTGGACCGCTGAGCATGAAAGCTCTCCGGCCACTTTCAGGGACATGATAAATAGGTCAACAATAGAAAAGTAGACTGTACGCCTAAGTAAAAGAATAACAGGAATCTCCTCTTCCCGCCTGCAAATATGATCAAAATATTCTGCAAGCTCCTCTTCAATCACTGATTTTTCATCATTGATCCATTCGAATTCTTGAAAGTCAAAAACCATTACGTCGTCACGAGCAAACTTTGGATCAACGAGAAACTCTATTTTCATTTTGTTATTCACTCTTATCCAATTACGATTGAGGTAATTTCAAAAGACCCAGATTGCCATTACATGATCTGTTGTTATTGTTTCTTCTCAGCGACATCAAAAAATGATATTTTTTCCCCTTTACGGGCGTGTTTTGCGGAGGTGCGGGATAATTTCAATGAATATTTGGACATTACGTAAACGCAACTTACTTTCAGTGGATACAGGACTGTAAGTTTTCCCCGATTTCCAGCCATGATCATAAATAATTCGGAAAGGTTTTCTTGTGTAGGGATCGTCATCGAAAATCAAGGTGCCGTCCTGGTAAAGGACCTGCATTTCCTCTCCGTTATCGTAATTCCTGCCTTCAACATTTATGATTTCAATCTTCTTGGTCTCGCCGTTTGCTATCTTGAAAGAGATCGGTTGATATTGGCGGTGTCGGTTCCCAATCAGCATTTGACCGCCCTGTAGAGTGACGCGCAAGAGATCTCCAATTTGCCCTGCCTCACCCATATAAATCGCCGCCACTCGCTCCTGGCACAGTTGTTCCTGCCTATGGGCTTCAAGCGCTCTGATTTCCTCTTCCCGCGCCCTGCGTTGCGCTTCTTTCTGGCGCTCTATCTCTCTCAAGCGCATACGTTTGTTGTAGCCATCAATGGTTGCCTGCTGTTGCGCTTCGGTCAGTTTGTTCCATTGATCGACAGGGATATCGTATATAGTAGGGGTACATGCGGAGATAAAGAGCATAATGAAACAAAACAAAAAAATAATAAATAGTCGTTTAATATTCATATCACGCCTTCCCTTCCTATTCTTCAATAGTTGCACTATCGACAACTGCTTGTTTTGTATCTGTTGCAATATGACCAGAAACTTTTACAACGAAATTAAAAATATGCTTACCCAAGAAGGCACCCCGCATTTTGGCCGAATAAGTATTGTTGAATATAAATTTTGTGCCATATTTTTCCGATTTGTGAACTGAAAGAGATAGCTGCTCGATTCTGGAACCGGGATGTAATTTATTCGCTTCTTCGAATGCACGATAATTCATCAAGTCGGAAAGTTTCTTCGTAAGTAATTCGATTTCTTGCTGTAAAGAATATTTCTTCGATTCCCAAGATTGCAGGGCAGTTGTTGCAGTAGTATTCCATTTACCATCTTTGTGTTTGGTAACAAAATCGTTGAGTACATTAATAGCCCCATCACAAGCCTTAATTTTCAGATCATAGTCTGAAGTGTGCTGAATTGTTTGCTCAGTAATATTTTGCAACTTCTGAACTTCTTCATATTCGGCTTTCGAATTTGCACATGAGAATACGATACCTATCAAACAGCAAAGGACAAGATATATTGTTTTTATCATAAAATTTTCCTTATCGAGAGGCTACCTTCATGTCTTCCATATTTCACGCCTGGCATAAATCTTTTTATCGACATCCTCGGCATCCATACCGTATTTTTTCGTTGAGAGGATGCGTATTAATTTTGCTATGTTAGCTTTGTATGCCGTTGTTTCTTGCCCTGTTACAAAACTAAATGGCGGGACGCTGTCTTCTGATGTATGCATTCTGGCGTAACCCTGAAAGTTGGGCAAGCCTACAATATCCATCGTGTTAAATTGAGGATGGAGAACAGGCGCCATAAGTCTGGCGTCTTCCTGGCCCAAGCGAAAGATGATCAAACTTCCGACATTACCGATTATGGCGGATAGAAATTTATTTGCTGACGGTTTTTCTGCCAACTGCGCTGCATATTGTGTGGATAGGATAAGCCCCATGCGGTATTTTCGTGCTTCTGAGAGCAGTTCCGTTATATTGTCAGACGGCAGACTGTGACATTCATCAATGTAGAGGAAAAACTCTCGCCTTTGCTCCGGCTTCATATCTCCTCTTTTCATGGCAGCATATTTAAACCGCGTTACCAATTGATTCGTCAGGAGGGCGCTTATCTTCGAGCCAAAACGTCCCTTGCCGAGTTTAATGAGAAATATTTTACCGCTGTTAATGATGTCGTCAAAATCAAAAGATGTCCGTTCCTGACCGATGATTCTCTTCAGTGTGGAATCACTTATAAATCTGCCGAACTTTGATGTGATATAAGGAGACAGACTAGCAATGCTGGCTTCACCTGTTGTGTTTTCTAACTCATTTATAAAATCTAATGCGACTGGGTCTTCGATGCGATTTTTCAGCCAGCTTCGAAATTTGCGTTCCGAATAGCAAAGATTAAATTCCAGCAAGGTTCCTGTAAAATTATCGTTATGCCGGTCACCCATGAGAAGCTTGAGCATGCCCCGTAAATTGGATTCAAAGATCGGCCCACCTGTTGTATGCATATCATAAATATGATCAATGGTTGTATAAATATCATCGATGATGAGATCTCTTTCGTCCGTTGTTGACCATTGAAGCGGATTAAAGCCTATGGGGTGCCGGCGATCAAGAAAATCGAAAAGAATAACATCTTCCAACCGTTTTTTGGGAATCTTGCCCAAAATGGAGTCGATCAGATCGCCATGCGGATCGATAACTGCCAAACCCTTATCGTTGTGAATGTCCTGCATAATCATGGATTCCATGAGCGTTGATTTACCGGTTCCGGTTTGTCCGATGATAAAGGTATGGCGCACACGATCTTCGATACCAGTGGATATTGTCTGTCTTGATTGTTGATGTCTGTTGATAAAGAGATTGATCCGATCATCTTTTTTTGTATAATTTGAAGGGAGCATGGCAAATCCAGTGCGACACCGTCTCATTGGAAGCCCAGGACGATCCTGAAACGGCGGTGAAGGTATCCTGAATACACATGCTGCCTCCTCGGCGCTGAAGGCTTCTTTTTCGTAAAAGTACTGATAGTCCATAGCGTTTTCGACTGGCAGATCGGTAAAGGTGTAACCACCAATATAAATATTTTCGTTTTTAGCTTTTCCTTTGCCAACTGAGAGTGTAATGGCCTGACCGATAACATCCCCCAGTGTTTTGTCTATCGGATGGGGAGCCGCAAGAAAAACACCGATTTGATAAGCCGCACTTGAAAGAGCGGCGATGCGGTCGATCACACAGTCGCGAATCATAACGACTTGTTTTTTAAATGCAAGCTGATTGACTGCATTATTATCCAAAAAAGATTCGCATTGCAGGACTATATTCTCCATTTCAGCCACCTTGAATCTTTCGATAATAGCTTTTTTCAGGCGCACGATCAATTGGACAGAATCTATCTGAGCCATCATCATATCCAAAAGATGAGACCAATTGTCCAGCGATGGTACCCAGGGAAAGATGTGCCTGACATATTGCCCTTCAATTTCTTCTGCCTTTGTACCGGCCAGCAATCCTATCTCATGAATCTGAAAAGGATGAGACAGCTGTATTGTTTCAGCCCGGCGTTGAATGGAAAGGGCGTAATAAGGCTTTTCAGGCATATCTATTATAACCGACGGCTCATCGGAATTAACAGGTAAAAAATCGGCTTCCTGGAAATATACCCCAAACAAAGCCATGAGGGACAGGTAGCTTGAAATAACCTCTTCTTTTGCCTTTTCTTCCGAATCAGAGCTTGTATGAATAATAAAAACAATGGACAGACGGCCATGTGCCTTGCAGACAAGGTCGGGGACAGACGTAATGCGCATTTCCAGAGTGATTCTTTCCGGCAACGAAGACAGGGCAGCCACAAAGTCGGCGCGGATATTTTGCAGCCTTCGCGGGTCGAGATAGGTTAAATAGTTTCCACTTTCAAACGCTAATTCCTTTTCGTCACCCATCAGATTTGCTTTTAAAATTGCTGCCATACTAATTACTGCCGATGCTTTATATTGGGCCTTATCTTTTATCACCTTTATTGCTGGGAATATTGATTCCGGTTGCATTTTCTCCTCCCGTATAAAATTGATCGAACCTTGTTGCTATACTCCAGCTTTTATCTTTTTTGTTTTAATATGCGATCCACCGAATCTTGACTCAGTCCCATAGCCACCAACTGCTTTGCCATAGCAGTCTTAACAGCCTTGTTTGACTTTAAAAGATCATTAACACCCACAACCGTCTGCGGCGTCTGCTCCGTTTTTTTCCCCTTGTCTTCGCCTATCACATTTTCTATCTTTCCAATTAGGTTCATTTCCATACGATATAACTCCCAATTCTTTTGTTTTTAATATTGCTCACCATAGATAAACGAAACTTTTGAAAAATTATTACAGAACGCTACCGTTTGTTTCATCTTCTTTAAACAAACAATGGAATTTGAAAAAAATAACAACGGAAGAATCAAAAAGTGTTATTGTTATTAAAGTCGTAGATCAGAGAAGAGTTTTGGATGGTTACAGCAGGTAAGGAGGTTATTCAAATTGGGCAGACGGAAACGAATTCCCTTTTCGTAACTTGATGTATTTCAGAAATCGACTTGTACGTCAAGTTTTCGTGGGCACTTTATATTGTGGAAGGCTTCAACATGGAAACGGCTGATCCCGATGATGTCCTTACACGTTGCTTTTTGGCAACGTATACTGGACTCGTATTGCGTGGTGTTAACATCAATCCAGGAACTGACGAGCAGGTTGGGGTGATCAAGCATGTTCTGAAGTATCTTGGAGAGTTTGGTGTTCATGTCGGAGCAAGAATCTCTTTGCGCTCGGATCGGTTATGCGGCCGAGCGCGTTTAATAAAAAATCGTTCTCCATCGACAGTTGCCCAATTTTAGCATGAAGATCTTTGATTATTGGCCCCTGATCTGGTTCTCGCTCCTTGCTGAAGATTTCCTCTGCATGCGCCAAAAGCTACTTCTTCCACTCTGTAATCTGATTCGGATGAACTTGGTAACGCTCGGCAAGCTCAACGATCGCCTGGTCGACCTTCCGGGCTTCCAACGCTACCTTGGCCTTGTATGCTGGTGCATGGTTCCTTCTTGGTTTTTTGCTCATATCTTGATCCTCTTGAGGGTTCATTGATAGAGCAACTTTCTCACTTATGCACCATAACAATTTTATCCGACCCTCTTTGGGACATAGCCAAAAGGTTAATTATCATTATTATGTTCTTTCATCCTCTACAAAAACCAGCAGCTGCTTATCTCCGAGGGAAAAGGCTTCTTCGACTTTTCCTTTCACCCTCTCTTTTGCCTCCATCGCAGGCAGGCTTCTTTGCGTAATCACAGTTATTTCACCAGTCCCGTCTTTCAAAATGAAAAACTTTATCAGCATCAATGAAGTCCGGTCTGTAACCTTACCGGCAATTGTTAATATTTTACCGTCATATGCCCTCGGGTTCATAAGTATTTTTCCAATGGGCGTGTGATCTATCTGAGCAAAATAAAACCAAACGCCTGCTCCCAGGATCACAGCAATCAAAATCCCAATAATTATATTCTTAATCATGGTTCCTCCTCACGCGTTTCTGGCATTAGAAGAATCTCCATCCATTCTAACAATCTTTGCCGGCAAAGCAGGTACAGGCGAAACCTTTATATCACACTCTTTGTAGTCTTTTGGCCTTTCGCCGAACTTCCATCCGTTGCCTGTCATTTCACAGTAATAATAGTTCAGACCTTCATGCGTTACAAATTGCCCTTTCAACCCTTCTGCGCCTGCCACACCCAATGCTGCATGATCAGGAAGCAAAAGCAGGGCAACTTCATATCCCATAAGTTTGAGAATGCTTGCACCAAGTATTGAAAAATCCTCACAATCGCCAATGCTGTCAACGAGCGATTCAACCGGGTATCTTGGATATTCTCTTTCATCGCGTTCATACTTTAAAGCCTGCTGCACGAAGGAAAGAACAAATGATACCTCTTCATAAGTGCCATATGGTTTACCTGTCTGCATCAATTTGAAAGCGAGGACTCTTATTTCGCCGCAGATTCCACGTGCTATATATTCTGAAGCCCATTCCTTTTCAGAGACACGTTCTTTTGATTTGCAGTCGTCATAGACGGCTTTTCTGATTACAAGAGAAAGCTCATACTCACGTCCATCATGCTTCCAGGCAAAGATTCTCACCATATCTTTTTCAACTTCCTGCGGAGCAAAACGCGGCAGAGTGACTAACTTGGGTGCGATTTGTTCATCTGCGAGCATTTGAGAATTTTTCTCAATATTCAGAGCATTAAGAAGCGAGACGATAATAACCGTTATAAAAAAGCCAAATCCTGCATAGTTTATCCCGTGATTAATTGTAATCGCGAATAAGCTGACTGCACCCAAAATCGCTGTCGTAAAGGCAATCCACTTCGCGCCGGGAATTCTTATAATATTTCTTATTGCGGGTTTAAGTTCTGGATTAAATGCGTTGATAATGTAAACCGCAAGCCAGGCCATAATAAAAGATAAGGCATATAAACCGACGGGTATTGGTATCAATAAGAAGATCGACTCAATGCCCAGGCTTGATGCGATAAACATAATGTAAATCGGCCATATCAAGATATAAATAAGAAGACTGAGAAACAACAAGTCAACCTCCTGCCTTCAAGGAATCAATGTCGATACTTTCAGCAAAGCTGAAAAGCGATATTCGATAGGGAGTCATAGATCTCTTCCTTTCCTTGCTTTGGAAAGAACCGCTTATGGTGGTTTCAATTTGTTTATACAAAGTATCACTGCCATCATCCGGCATTTCAATGGTGGCTTGAGGTATGCAACGCTGATTGCCCGGTTTTACGCATAGAAACGGCTGGGCTGCGCTCTTTAAGAGTTCAATAAATGCTTTTGTTTGCGCTGGAGAATCATTGAGTAATCGTGAAACAGAAAGATCAACAATATTTCTGGCATAGGGCAGTAACCTTAAACCTATACGTTCGCCGAGAGTCCACTCCCATTCGTTTAATTCTGTAGTGTCAACAGGTGGCGCCGTTCTGTTCCATAATTCGAGTGGCCGATCTTCCTCTAAATACGCAGAGGCAATTGTTTGCATATTTGTTTGAAGCATTGGTAGATATTTTATGAATTCTTCCCTTTTATTGATGGCATAAAGCCAAAAGGCAGAGTCGTCCGGCAAAACAGCAGCATATTGATTCTTAAAAAAAGCAATGACTTCATGCAGTCTTTTTTGTGATTCTTCAACGCGTAGAGCTAAATCATCAATAATCTCTATGTATTGAGGCCTAAGATTATTAAGTGTAGCCGAAAATTCTTTGGCCATTAATATATCCCATTTTTCGAATAAATATTTCCAGACATCGGACACAAGTTTTTCAATTTTATTTTTACTTCCATACCAATAAACGGTGACTACCGCAGTTGCCAAAATGGTCAATAAGGGAAAGACAATAAATGGCAGATCAAAAATCGCCTGACTGCTGAAAAGGCCAGCGATACCAGCTAAGAAAAGCACAGCCGTTCTTGCAATGACGGATTCTTTCCGCGGACCTTTATTACACATGGTAACAAGCGAATGGATAAGATTGGATATGTCGGGGTAGAGGGGACCTGTCACTTTTTCAGGCATCATCTCGTTTAACATTTTTTTGAGCTTAGATAAAAATTGCTCTGCGATTAAAATGCCACCTTTTTCGTTTGATATGGCCGTGTTAAGATGCTCAAGCAATTCATACCTGAAGTTATCGAGCAACAACTGGCCCAGACCGTCCATAATCTTTCTGTTTTCTTCGGCATCATCAGGCAAATGAGAATCCAGGTAGTCTATAAATGCTGAAAAATCATCAGGCTGATTGATATTCCACGATGCTTTCACACTCTCAATATTTTTAAAAGGATTAACCAGAGGCGTCTTGCCATTTTCTTTCAGCATTTTACTAAATACATCCAAAGAGTTAAGGTGCACGTTGTTAAGCAGTGATTTAGTATAAAAATCAACTTTTTTTTCATCTATGTCGCCAAAGAAAGCGCCATCCAAGATTTCACCACCTTTTGCAATGAGTAGCGTTTCAAGCATCTGATCAATGGGATTGAGAATGGATATTCCGGAAAATCCGCTGCATAGATTATTTCTGGGGGAAAACCGGCGCAACCATTCACCGAAAGCCGCAAAGTTTTTCTCTTCACTGAATTCCAAAGGTTTTTTGGACAAGATATAGAGCAATTGTCCAACAAGAAAATGCATATCTGTTTCTTTGGATACAACAACACCTGAGGAATTTGAAATATCAATGAGAAATACACGATCAAGTTCATCTTTGGATTTCAGTATATCATTAATATGCCCACAGGTTTTCACCTCAATATTTCCGTCAGCATTTTTTGTCAGACTTCTGCATAAGAAAATACCCGTGAAATATACAGGCGATTCATGATTCCCAAACTCAGCAACAATCTCTTTAAAAAGAGTATGAACCGATTCCAAGTATTGGCCAAAACCCTCCTCCGAAAGATCGCCGATAATGATAACCTGGGTAGCTGTGTTTAAAAGTCGATGACCATTATTGATTAGTTTATTGGTCACGTTAGCACTGAATGCTCCAAGGAAGATGCTTCTTAAATTCTCTTTGAGCTTATCAGGGCTGATACTCTTGTCTGTAATATACCATGGATGGACATGCCTGATAGCTTCATGAGAATCAGGAAACCATTCATGAAACCAATTCTGTAAATGACCCATTGACGGTGAAAGCACCAGATAAAACGTCCTAGCCAGCACATCAGACTTCGGTGATTTTAACGATTTGGTTTCATCAAATATCGCACGTCGAAGGAGTTCCAAGGCCATGCGCTAAACTTTCCTTTCTTTAAGATCGGTTTTAATAAAGTCTTCTAGTAACGCTTTTAATTCGATAAGTATCTTAAACCGATTTCTTTCGCGGCCTTTTTTACAACTCTTAGTCTCAGCATCGATGATGGGCATGTATTCCGATTCAATGCGCTGTCTAATCACTGCTGTGCCTAAATCTTCAATCTTGGAATCGATTTCCTGCCTGATCTTTTTCTGCCATTCCGGATTGTCGTTGAAGTTTTCAAGGGCAGTTTCCAGGCTGTTGCCCAACTTCTCAGGTTTACCTTTTTCCATCAGGAGATAATAGTTGCTGCCTTTGCTATAGATAAAAGACTGCATTTTCGAGTCGGAATAAAGATTATTCAATGAACGCGCTACAATGAATAGTCTGAACGATTCCTCTTCACCTGGCGGTTTGGGCATCAAGTCATCCCAGTCTTCGGCACCTGACCAAGTGTGAATAGGTCTGAAGGGGATTTTCTCTGCGCGGAGCTCCAGATATTTATTATGAAGATAGTCATACTGAGCTTTATAATAGTTCATTCGGTTCATTGAATGACCTGTATAACCATGGGAGATTGTGTAAACGATCACTTCGTGAGGTGTTGAAAAATAGGCATCGCTTATTCCCTCCTGTGCTGTTTTATACTTAACAAAAAAGGCGTTAAACTTATCACGGACAGAAGGATGAACTGCCACGACACGATCTGTCATATAAAGCGATTCCTGTTTGCTATCATCCATTGGAAAAAGGGGCGAGCCTAAGGCCATAACTGAAGCCATAAGATCATCTCTGTCCTTTCCCTCAGTATAGAAACGTTCAATCACTTTCAAAATATCTAGATCTTTGATTTTATCGTGAACTTCATCTGTAATCGCGGATATAGCTTTGGGAAGCCAATCCTTATCCTTGGTCATGGTATCATTGAGCAATGCTTTTTCCCGCCAATACTTTCTTGCCCGAAGAGCTATTGAAGATATAACTTCGTTGCTAAAAAATTCGCTATAAAGAGCTTTTACATTTGAAGAAGTTACAATACTAAATCTATTACCGGCGCTTCGTTTATTGATTTCGGACATACTATCTATCTTCGCAATGAGATCAATGATGATATCTTTAGTATTTTTCAACCTTGAAAGGTATGCATCCTCAACGACTTTCCAATCTTTTAACAATTTATCACAATTCGTCAGGAGATTATCATACAGTTTGGTTCCTTCTTCTTGAGCCCAGACGACTACCTGCTGATTCAACAAAGCTTCAAGATCTCCGCCATATGACGTTGTGGCGCATTGCATGCGGCTTTTCCTTCCAAAAAAACCGCTCGCGGCTGCTTCCGAAACAGTTGATATTCCATAATTAACTTTTTCCTCAGACTTTGACAGTTTCTTTCTTCCCGCATCAAGTTCCTGAGTTAGAGCTTCCCTCTGCTTTTTCAAGAGATCATTGAGTGATCGGGAAAAGTACAGAGCTTCGCCAATTGAAGTATCTCTGATTTTTTCTTCAAAGGTTGCTTGTAGATTCAATATGACTTTTTGCAGATGAACAGAGGCATTGCCCTCGATTTTAGGTTTGATTGTTTCTTTAATAGCGCGCAGCTTATTATCTTTAATGCTTTTACATGCCTTCCCATATTCAGTTCGTTTAAGATTCGACAGATCACCTTCCACATCAAGAGGCACACGTATCGCATGTCCCTCTTTATCTTTTCTCAGTGCTTCCTGAAGTTGATCCGTGTCAACTTCAGGAAGACCCTGGCATACGATCCATTTTTCAATTTCCGACATGTTATTGGAACTTGCTATTTCATCACTGATTGCTTTTCTGATAATAGAATAAGTGTATAAATCAGCGATCTCATCATAGGGAAGGCCGAATCTTACCACGCCTATTGAGGAAAAAACGCGCGGCATATTGCCATGACCGGGCGTGTCAATACGCCTGTTCTCTCCATCTTGAACTTTTGGTGCCCCACCTTTTGTGCGAAGCGGCGTTTGAATTTCAAAAAGAAGGTAGCTCTTTACCATTGCTCCGAGTTCCTCCATCGTATTAACGACAGGTTTTCCCTTTTTATTACGGTCTGTAATTAAGAAAATATGATGGGGCATATGTTGAGAACTGATTTCTAATTTTTTTAAACCGGCTCCCTCGATTCCATATGATATTAATTCCTGTTTTCCCCTGATAAAGTGAAAGATTTCTTTAAGCGATGAATATGTATTTGCATAAAACTCCGGATAGTCAGTTGGCGGTGCCTCACCTTCGAGGGCTTCCGGCGTAGCCAGAATGGCCTGAAGTATATGATTTTGGCCAAGTTGGCTTGATAAATAACTTCTTGTTATGGCTAAAAGATCAATAAATAAACCGGCGCCTGTTCCACCCGCAAGACTGGTAATGACATATACTTTCGGAGATATGTTTACGTTGAAATTTTGCCTGAAACCATTTATTCTGTTGAAGGCACTATTCAGGTTATTATAGAAGGCTGTCAAGCTTGCGGGAAAGAGAAATGCGATTCTCCCCACAGATCGAACTTTGTTTGCCGCCAGGATCGAACCAGCATCCCAACTGCCGGCAAGTTCCCTAAACCAGCCGAGATAAGGCGAATATACAGGGTCCTTGGAGACTGCATTGGGTGAAATGCCGACGGCAAGTGATGTGTATTCCACTTCCGTGAGAATATCGTTCTGATCGCGTGGATGGGTGTCAAGGCCCATAAACGCAAAGCCATCCTTTATGGATTGATCAGGAATCAACTTGTCTATATCGGCTTTGAGACTTCTGATGATACTGCACCCAAATCCACCAGCACCTATGTATATGATCGGCCTGAATGATGCTTCTTTGCTGAGGTCCTCCCATGCCGCATTGATCGGTTTGTTGGCTATTTTATCCTTCAATACATCATCCCAGAAATCGTTCATATCTTGCATACCTCCTATTTGATATGTTCATAAGTAAATTCATAATCGCTTATTTTGATATTCAGTCCATGGGAAAGCTGGTAACTGGAACACGGCCGCCGCTCGATGTCTATTCCGACATCAGGATTACAGACAATGAATGTATGGTTCGACTCAGCAGGACTTGTATTTTTAATATAGTCGCCGCCAAATCGATGAAAGAGAAGTTCGGCCTTCATCGTTTGCGGCAGACCGGCAAGCCTTAAATCAGTACCGGTCTGTCCTATTGTTATGACATTCTTTTTCCAATGCAAAAATTTATTCCAAACGCCGCACTTCAAGGAGCTGAGTTTAATATCATTTAAAAGTGGTGTACCAGGTGGGTAATTGACGGGTCTGAGTACACCAACAGGCGTCTTTAGATAACCCCAGTAAATCACCAGCAAGATTAAAATAATTGCCAAAATCATCATCATGGTGATGGCAAACCATGTTAATTTTTCCCAAATACTCGGTACATGCACGCTAAAATCAACCGAGGCACGCTGTCCTTTATCGGATGTAAAAAGAATTTCCCCTTCAAAATCTCCCCAGCATCCTTTTTCAGGAACCGTCAAACGCAAAGGACGCGCTAAAGATTGTCCTGTTCGAATAACAAACGCATCCCCTTTTACCAGAGGCAGTTTTTCTTTGACATCCCCGCATCGACTGGCATTTTTTATGGCACTGTTTACACTTATCCTGACTGTTTCATCCAATCCCGAATGAACTTTTACAAGTTGTTCTTTTTGTTGCCCCTGGTTTAAATCACCGTACGTTATATTTTGCGGCTCGACATAAAATCGCGGTAAGATTTCCGTGATGAACTCTTTACTCTGCCTGGGAAGTAAGTCATTATTGTCTTTGTCCTTGGCGAGAAGGGTAAATTTTATCCGCGCCTTTCCGGGTGCTTTGATGACATACTCAAACAAAAAAGCATCTTTGCTTTCCTGCAAATCAAATGGACCTTCTTTTGAATTACCGAGAGCTATTTCAGCTATGACTCTTGGATTTCGTTTTAGATACTCGCGTGCATCCTGCCTGTTAATCTGAACGAATGCATTTGCTTTTAAAGGTTCACCGTAGGAATATTTTTCTTTAATGCCCGTAATGACCAGATCCAATGTGCTTTTCCCAACGGCCAATAATCGGTATGGGCCGGAACCATCTTTGAAGCCGTAGATCCATCTTCCGGGTGGCGCTTTTTCCTTTAGCATGGCCACTTTTAAATTAGGGTGCGTTCCCTGAAGGATCAGTTCATCCTTACTTCCACCTTCGGGTCTGACATAGAAATCCGCCGGGTTTTCAGTCAGGGCGATAAAAGCAATATCCTTCAGGTAAGCATCCATGGCGATACTATCGCGCGAACCGGCGGCGATATTTCCCTGCTCAGACTTCAATATAATTTTATTCTTCCAGTAATGAAGCAGACCGACAAAGGTCTCCATCAGATCGATGGCCTTATTCGCGTAAAAATAATGAGATTCCGTTTTGATCTCGCTGGATTCGTCTGCCAGATATTTTAGAAATTCACGATCGGCATCTGCGCTAAATCCAACACAATAAACCTGAACCCCGTCTTTTTTCAATTCAGGCAATATATTGGTCTCAATGATTCGCTTCGCCACAGGAGACAATATGTTCCTGTAGATCTCGTTGATTTTTCTCACATCGCTTTTATTTTTGCCCCGTATGGCCAGACGATATTGAATGTTATAAGGTGCATAACTTTCGCTGAGGGGATTAGGATCAAAGACACCGTCGGATAGAAGGAATATAACCTTGTCCGATTCCTGTGGCGCCTTTTTGAATAACTGTGCGGCTGCTTCTAACCCGGCCCGAAAATCGGTAAAACCCCCTTCGTTGCCGATCTTATTTAGTAAATCGAAGATACCCGTTCTCTCCGAGGCGGCTTTCCAATCGCTTATGATGTTTGGCTCAGCGTCAAATTCCACAATTGCGATCCTGTCTTCAGCCGATAAAAGGGATACAATAGATTGTGACGCCAGTTTCCGGAAACCATCGGGATCTGTTTTTTTCATGCTTCCCGATGAATCCATCAATAAAACAACGTATAGAGGCTTTGTTTCAGGAGAGACTTGTTCATTATGGCTTGCTGCCGGAGCATATTGCGGAACAAGAAGGAATGGCAGGCAGAGATAAAAAAATATTGAGCAATAATTAAATTTCTTCATGAAACCCCTTTGATCAGAATCTCATCATTCGAATTGCCTGAATGAGGTTCATGCCTGCATAAATAATTCTATTTAAAAGAAAATTGCCGCACCGAGTATAAGTAACCCCTTATGATAATGTCAAGTTTTATCTCTAAAAAATTCGGAATATTATAACATAATTTTAAAATTATAATTTATAAAAATATAAACGTCATAATTTTCAAAATATAACACTACCTTTTATTCATCCTTATTAAATAATTCCTTTATGACCGTTACTAACAAACTTATCCATCCGATTATTAATACTATTAAGACAGCAGCTTGCGATAGATTAAGAGAAATATTAGAACTCACACGATCTGCCAACAGCCAGAAAGCGATAACGGTTATAACTAATAATACAAATAATATAATATTATTTCTAATAAAATTAAGTATATAGATTCATTTTTTGCAGCGTACTTTTTCTTCGATTCCTTTTTCAAGACTTTTTAATTTAGTATCTGTATTTTCAGTTGATGCACTCATTAATGTACAACCTCACTTTCTTACTATAGCAGAATAGAGATAGGAAATAAAAACACCAAGGTGAAACAAACCCATGCCCGATGCTATTATATTAAGAGCTAACTCAGGTGTATCCTTCTTTGGTTCTCCTGGATTAGCACATATGAAAGCATTCCATGCGGAAGAAGCGGCACCCCATAAATCATTAATATTAACGTTTACGAACCATAATCCCCAAAACGCAACAAACCAAA
Source organism: Desulfobacteraceae bacterium (assembly GCA_003818505.1). Classification (GTDB taxonomy): domain Bacteria; phylum Desulfobacterota; class Desulfobacteria; order Desulfobacterales; family RPRI01; genus RPRI01. The sequence continues at coordinate 30,277 of RPRI01000034.1, forward strand.
TGATTAACATTACAATGAAATTCGCAGGCTTCGCCATTAACCATTCCGCATATCCCATAAATAATGAAGCAATAAAATCAAATGGATTTGCCGCTTGTTTAAAACGCAAAAACCGATGCCATGAACGAATTTTTGCCAGACACTTCAACTCTTCGTCAAATTGGCCGGCTTCACGAAATACTAACATTAAGCGGTTCCCTATACCAACCAAGGCGTCTAGTTCTGATGCCTTCCTCAGATTTTTTTCAAAGAATCGTGATGCTACGGCAACTTCTCGCATCAATTCTTCAAATCGTTTGCTCAAATCAAAATGATGGCCCACACCAAGGAATGCAACTTCGGCACGTGCTTCGAATTCATGCTTTAGACTCAAGGCCTGCAAGGATAGAGTGGGAGTCTTGTAGCAAAGCAATTCCAAGGCATCATTTGCAAGTACTGCACCGCGAATGCATTCTTCAACAGTATTAGATGAATTACGCATATTGTCAGCTCTGCACAACAAATTCTGGGCAATTAGCATAATTATACCTGGTGCGCTGTGTCCATTGTTTATTTGGTCTTTTTCGTTTAAATGCGGCCAATAAAAACTTGGAGCATAACCGCGTTGTCTTTTAACTTTTTCTTCAATGCCGGGAATTAAACGCTTAAACAGACCTGCTCTGGTCCATAAATCAAATAATCCACCGACAGGCTTCTGAACATATCCAAAACCTTTTGGTTTGTAACTTTTTACATAATTTTTATTATGTTGTAATTTTTGACTGTCAATCCCCGAATAGCCACTTGTTACAATGATACGGAATTTCGATTTTTCATTAATGTTTTTCAGAAGAGGACATTGTTTAGCCCTATCAACTTCAAAATTTGAAAGATGAAAATCATTGTTTCCTAGTTTATCAGGAAAATTGAGATTTACGTCTTCTAATAACAGAGAAAATCCGTGTCCATCTTTACCCTCATCCCCAAAAAGGTTCTCCATAAGCGCCCATGATCTTACTGCATCAGCCCGATAACCAAAACGGTAGGCGGCGTAGGCATGAAAGTAAGAATAACTTAACTCCTCATCTATAGCTGCCGCGCATTCTTTTCTATCAGGCAAATCAATTTTAGCATTTTTGCGAATGAAGTTACGCAGTCCTGTGGCATCGAATAACGGATCTCTCAGCGGTTTCATAAAAAGTGCGTGCAATGCATGATCATCCATTGGAAAATCAGTTCTATTTCCATCATAATTTCCGAATAACCATTTTATTTCCGGAAATGTAAGAATGAGCATTGCTATTAAAGAATTCCATATTGCTCCATCATTAAGCACAGGATTTAAACGTTTAAGATTAACAGAATCAACAAGAATCATTACATCGTTGAGCGGAACATTATCAGAATCAAGAGTTGCAGCATTAAAAATACGGTCGATTAAAGATTTGTATGCCAGTACCTTATTCTCTGCAAGTCCCACTAAATTATCTTCCCAGATAATCCGACGTTTATCATTATTATCTATAAGGTCCTCTCCTATAAGATCGAGAAATGAAGCAAGGGCATTTGCTGTGATATGTGATTGGGCTAGAATTATATAACGTGGCATATATAAATGTACCTGTGCTTTATTTGATTATACTTCTCGTTTACGTGGAAGAAGACGACGTTTACGAGGTTTACCCCGTTGGAGAGTTGCCTGTTTATATGCATCGCGAAGATCATCTTTCAAATCATTATCCAATGGCCCGAGAATTCTTTTGATAATGTCATATGCTTCCACAGCCGTCAGAGAAGAATCGCCTGTCATTAGTTTCAATGCCGGATGAATCTGGATTATGCCTGCCGGATTACTTGTACGGTCTTTTGTCGCTATGAGCGCAGCTTTCAGACAATTTGCCAGTAAACGGAGATTTGCATACTCAATATCCCCAAGGCAGCCTGCCCACTGCATAATATTATCCATGCCAAAATGAACATCGACCTGCATTTTTAGAATCTTATCCAAATCTGTTGCAGGCGCTATATAATCTCTTGTTTGAATTTCTTCTGCCTTTATATTTGTAGCATGGGCTTGAATTTTATTCTTATCTAACTGCGAGGTAATCACGAGATGCCGTGGCACCAGATGTTCCACATCTGGATTACCATTCACCGCATTAAACAGACATGTTTGCAGTTCTCTGACGTTTCCGAGCCAATCATATGACATCAATTTTTCAATAGCATCTTTTGTGATTTCCCGCTTCAGAGCCCCCTTGTGATTTTTCTCAGCGATACGCACAAACACCTCGGCTAGAATCGGGATATCTGTCTTGCGGTCACGAAGAGGCGGTAGAATAATAGTCCCGCCAAAACGCAGGCGGTCGAGCAAGTCTGAACGGAACCCGCTATCACTGTTTTCCAAATCAACATTCGTCGCGGAAATGAATCGAATGTTAATGTCTTTAGGCTTGCGGGCGCCAACAGGTGTAATTTGTCTATCCTGTAAAACCCGTAATACAGCTGCTTGCACCTCCTGGGGCATGTCCGCAATTTCATCCAGGAACAGGTCTCCACCGTCTGCAGCTTCAATAAGTCCGATCTTACCGTCAACATCTGTCGCTGTTCTTGGACTGATTCCAAAAAGTTCTGAAGCAAACATACTGGACGACAGCACAGCAGAATTAACAGTTACAAACGTTCTCTTTGCATTCTCGCGATCGTTAGCCACGCTATTAATGTATTGACTGAATAATTCCTTACCCGTACCGCGTTCGCCTCTTATAAGAATATTTTCACGATGGCGAGCCGAGCGTCTCGCTTCGCGAAGGGCCAATAGAACTGGAAGTGAGTTACCTACAATTCTGCCCGATGAATCCGGCAACAATCCATGATGCCAGAGGGCATCCTGAAGAATTTCCGGCCCGCGCAAATCTGCCCTGTCGATGAATCCGACGGCACCCCGTCTGGTAAATTCCAGACTGACTTCTTCGCGCGGTTTACTCGAAAGAATCATCACAGGTAGATCGGGAAATTCTTTATGAATTGCATCCAGCAGGGTCAAGCCGAAGTATGTCCGAAAATCATCGTCACCTGAATGGCCTTCCGGCATTCCCTGCATACGGCGGTTGCTTTCCTCTGTTACTTTTCCCGTATAGAAACACAAATCAAGTAGAATCAGCGCCCAGGGAACTTCGCCTTTTGCAAAAGCCTCCACCCAACCCGACCGGACGACCGCCAATGTACCGGCCAAATCATTTTCCACAACCGTATCTACATTCGCAACTGATGGCGTCTGACCGCGAAAGAATATTGCTTCGGCAGCAGGCTTCACAATCTTCTGTTTGCTAGACCTCGCAGCCACATCGCCTGTTAGATCCCGCCACAGAAAATGCGCGCAAAGATTCTCCCGTTCTTTGTTGACACCATTTATGGTGTTTCTACCAAACAAATCATCAATAACTAAAATACGCGGTAAACCATCCATAAATTCATACCATAATATGCTTTGGCAAATTAGACATAGCGGCTATTAATTCTATGCAGCCGTCTTTTATGGTCGATAGAATCTTTTCAAATTCTGTAAGAGAAGATCGTTCCCATTTTGATTCTAAAAGATTTTTTTCTAAATAATCGATAGCTGAATTTACTTTCCGGATACATGCATCCGCATCCATCAGTTTTTGTTTAATCTCATAACGCTCAAGCCATATCCTGTGGGCAATGATATTTAAACCCGCCTTGTCTTCATCATCAAGCAATGAAAGAGGCAATTTGTCTAAAAGAACTCTCGGACTCATAGACTCTTCACATGTATTAATTAATCTCAGTGCTATTGACATATTTTTGCGCCAATCCTGAATGAGCAAGATAACATTGCTCCTGATATCATCGACCTGAACTTTGCCTTCACAGACGTTTATCAATCCTACAATAGCCTGATAAAATGAATTCATCAGCCAGTCATGTGAAAACCTAGCCCTGTCTTCGGCCCAATTCTGGATACTATTCTGTAACGCGTTATGCATATCCATTGAAAAGTTCTTCAAAAATTGGGTTCAATGATTTTGTTAATCGCGTCATTTCTTTAAAATGGCACAATTCCTTAACTTCATCGATATTAGCAACATGAGCAGAACCAATTTTATTTGGCAACTTTTTAAGATATTCAAACATATTTTTCAATTCGTCTGGAAATTCACTACTCTCACCTTGCGCATTCTGAAAATTCTCTTTGCAGCTTATTTTCATTTTCTCATATATAAAATCAGCGCCGCCAAGTCTATTCCAGCAAGCCTGGCACAATGCAAGATAGATTATATCTTTGTTACCTTCAGATGGAGTTATTTTGAAAGGTGTAAGCATAATACTTGTGGCGTATGCCAATTGTTTCAATCGCTCATTTGGTTTAAGTTTATCTAAAGCATCTAAAGATGCTTTTATAGTTTTGATCTCGTCCTGGTCATAATTTCTCCAGGCGAATTCCCTGCATAGTTTGCTCAAAACAGGATCAATAAGCCAAGATAAATAGATCATTGCATTTATAGTATCTTCATTCACATCATCAATTTTCTCTGGCAATATTTTGATTTGACCGAATAGGATATTCAATTCGTTTGGAAAATTATTACCACCATCCCTATCATCCTTGAAGCAATCTTCATAAATTCTCTTTAGATTTGAATGTAAAGAAGCGATATTATCAACAGACTTCCAGTAAGCCTTGCAGGATGCACGCTTGCGCATGTTGCGGATTATATCTTTGTTGTCAATAGACAACATAATTTTGAATGGTGTGAGCATGATAGCTATAGCGCATGCCAATTGCTTCAATTGTTCGCTTGGCTCTCGTCCGTCCAGCAACTCCAGGATTTTGTTCTTTTTCATAAGTTTCCGCATGCCAAATCGCTCACTAAATTTTTCGCTTTTGTTGTATTATGTAATTGACTAGGTGGAACCACATATTTGTTTTTTCCGTTTTTCAGCAAGTAAATAAAGCCATCAACCTCTTTTATACCTTTATCTTTTGAGTTTCCATTCGTGCTAACAATCAGAACTTTTTTTATGCAGTGCTTACCTGTAAAATCTTTAAACCATTCGTTGTGTTCTTGTGTACCTTCAAGATGCAATACAATCAGATATTCTTCATCGTCGCTCAATTTACTAATAAAATTACCCGGCTTATAAATATCATTTTCAACTTTAATGCCGATCTTTGTAATGGCATCTTTCCAATTGCTACAGCGAGTGTGGTCAACTATAACAACCTTATATTTTTGTTTCATCTGTCCGATACCTTCATTTTTTAATTTATCTTTCATTTTCAATAGCAGTCCACGGTTTATCGCCTAGTTCAAATATTTTTTTTGAATCAGCTTGCCAAGAAATGCACAATGTTTGTTCTTTCTGAACAATAGAAAAGTACCTGCTGTAATTATTCTTACCATTACCATCCTTTTTTCCAAGAATCATCAAAGTTTCAAATTTTTTCCCCCTCTTACCGTTAAGCAATGCCCAGTCATGTTGCTTGGCTTTACTTTCCGGCACAACTCCCAAACCATGACGAATTAATTTTTGGAAGATACCAAGAAAATTCCCCATGTTCCTGCCTGCGACACCAAAGCGTGCCCATCCATCTAAATACTTATTAAGCACTTGGACACTTATTCCCTCTTTTTCATCAGGGTTAAAAAATTTTTTTCTTAATCCAATATAATATTCAAGTGATTGCGCCTCTTTATTTTCATATATGAACAATTTGCCCTTTTCTATGGGATTTGGTGTGTTTTTCTCATCCTTGAAATAGGCTTTCAGATCTATTATGAAATTTAAGATCGCGTGCTGAGCAAAGGGTGTGTGAGCGGATCTAAGTTTATTATTTGTGGGAAACCCATTATGCCGATCAATCAATTCATTAGTCCATTCAAAATCATCACGAAAAGCTGCAACATATACTGGCACTTTATACCATTCGTCGTTTGTATCCTTAAATGGTGTAAAGCATATAGATTTTAGATATGCGATTGCTTTCGCGAATCTCTTTCCAGCATCATCTTTATTTTTTTCTGACTCTCCATTCAATTTTTGCAGAGTCTGCTCAAGTTTGATATCTTCTTTCCAACACTTGCCAAGTACAACTTTCTCGACGACTGGTAACAAGTTTTCGAACACACTTAGTTCCCTGACCTTTTGCAGTACTTCTCTCGTCTTCTTAACTAAGTCAACTCTGGAATGTACTTCTTTCAGATCATCAACAACGCCAAAAATACAGCAAAGCATATAGCAGTAAACCTTTTGTAATTCTCGAAAACTATTTTTCACAGAACATTCATACTGATAACCGTGTCTGCAAGATAATTTAACCGATTTTGCAATTTGGATTTCATGATCAGCCTGAAATAGTGGTGCTAACAATTTATGCGTCTTAAAGAGCACTGCTTCAGGTTCGTTCAGGATAGCCTGCATCTCCTGTGCCTCCGCCTGAACCTTATCAAAAGCTTTTGTGAGCTCATCCAAAGGCCTCTGTATATGAAGAAGCAGTCTGTGAGAATTCATTACGGCTTCAGCTTTAGCAGATTCTTTTAATTGTTTTTCCAGTTGTTTATTAATGCAAGGGTGCCCGAAAACATTTAAGGCAAATTTGGTTGTATTGATACGCCACAATAGTATTTCTGGTATTGTGACTTTATGTTTCATTGATTTTTCTGAATCAAGCCAACGTAATTCCTCTTGGCCAACTTTGATAAATCCACTCCAAATAGCGCCATGTTCGCGTTCATGATCTTTAGTCTCCGTAGTATCTACCGCGCCGAGTGGGAGGCTAAAGAAAACATGATTGATCTTGGCAACATCTGTTGGCTTTAGGTACTTTAGCATTGCATCGAGAATAAAGTCGTCAAAAGGAAAATCGGGCTTTTCTTTTCTGCCTGGCAATGCTTTTTTATTTATGAATTCTTGTGGCGTTGATAAAAGCACAAAATTTGTCTGTTCAATAGGTCTGCGTTTTGCCATAGAGCTTACGTCCCCTAAAAAACGGAGCGCCGGTATATTGCTTAAACTAAATTTTAAAGTTGGCTGTTTTGATGCGACTTCATTATTTAAAGCAATGAGATATTTAGCAAAGATTGCACGGTAGCGATGAAAAGCCTCCAATGTCTTGACAGATTTCTTTATATCTGCACGGGGGAGATCTTTGATACGTTCATTCTCTTTTTCAAGGAAAGATTTAAAAGAATTTTCAGATTGTAAAGCATCAATACGTTTATAATTTATGTGCGAATCATATTCCGGAAATAAAACAGAATTTACACGATCCTTTACCCACAATTGCTCGACATTCCCATGTGTATCTACGAAAAGAATCCAAGCTTCTTGGAGTCCTACTTTTTTTGTGAAAAAATCATGTATTGAATCTATTCGCAGAAGAGCATCCATATGATTAATGTTGGAAAATGCTGGCAGGCTATATTTACTTCGTATGAATTCGTAAAACTCATTTAAAAGTTCAATATCCTCACCACTAAAATTAATGCTATTTTTGATTATTGAATCATCATAAATTAATTCATCAGCAAAGCTTCTAGGACGATTTGCAACCATAAGCAGCAAAGACAATATCTGATTTGTTTTTTTATATAATTCTTTGTTGCAAACGATTAAATCCCCCAATTTATTTCCCTCCCCGAATCAAAAATATATTGGCACGATTCAAAATATAAGAGCGGCCTTCTTTGTCTTTGTATGTGTATTTTCGCAGCAGATGGAGCTGCTTTTTTATGTCAATTGTCGCAGTCGCAAAAAACCATTCACGAAATGCATTATTTTTAGGATCATAATATAGATGGCTTTTATAATCAAGAACCTCATATTTTATAAGGGTTTTATCGAGGAGCTTTCTGAAGCCTTCGGCACAATTTGTGACAATGCCTGCAGGCTCTCGCATGCGATATACATCAGAATTTGCCTGCTGGAGTGTTACAATGATAACACCATCTGGCGAAATCAGTGTGGTTAAACTTTCGATAAGGTAAGGTGATAAAGGCTCTCCGTAGAAAACGTGATCTGCGACAATCAATCGGTAAGGTGGTTCAAGTTCATTTAGAACGATTAATCTCCAGGGTGCTTGAAACGTGTTGCGTATATGAATATCAACAGTATTTACTTTAGCGGCTGTTTCACGGAAATAATCAAAAGCTCCCGAATTTATGTCAACAAGATCAACCTCACTCTGACATCCCAATCCGAATGACATACACAGTTCATTGAGAAGTAAAACGGTAAATCGACCGGTGCCGCAGCCGATGTCTAATGTCGCTATAGCTTCATTTTTAAGCCATTGAAGCGACCCCTTCAGATGTTCTGCAATGAGTTCGACTTCAATGGCCTTTTCATCGTTATAATCAAAGACGTCAGCATACGTCGTTAGGCCGCCGTTTCGATACCAGCTTTCGTAAGGTGTCAAAGAAACATCACTCATGGCTTTGCCGGTATGGCGCGATCAATTTTTTGGAGAAAACTGTTATCAACTACATCCGTTCCGGCGGGTGCATTAGCCAATAATTTCAGGTCAACAAGGATGCGGCCTATGCCATCGATCATTTGGGGGTCCACCCAGGCAATTCCCTTTTCGGCAGCCTGTCCGCCTGTGATGAGGGGTGTAATGATTTCTAAAACCTTCTGCTCATTTTTTCTGTCAAGCCCTTCCGTCCGCTTCATAACTATGTCCACGGCCTGTTCGGGATTTTTGATAGCAAACTGCCATCCCTTAATCCAGGCGCGAATGAAGGCTTCCACTACTTCAGGGCTTTTCTGTACAAAATCCTTGCGCGCAAACAGGGCATGTTCGTAAAGATGAACACCGACATCATCCGCACAGATTAGCGACACGTTCACACCTTTTTCCTTTGCAACCACAGGCTCGTTGGAAATATAGGATGGCCACACATCTACTTGTTCCTGCAGAAAGGGTTCCAAATTAAATTGTACCCGCACTTCTTTTACATTTTCACGCTTAACATTGCCGGCTTTAAGCATGGCGAGATAAGAGACATCATTTAGCGGGTTATAACCAATCCGCTTGCCTTTCATGTCCTGGATGGTCTTAATCCCTTTTTCCGTTTTTGACATCAGGCAAAATGGGCTTCTTTGCATTTTCATGGCAAGGATTACCAGAGGCATCTTTTGCTCTGCTATGCCTACGAGCACCTGCGCCGGCTCCAAGATACCAAACTGGTCCTCGCTGTTGAGCACCTTGCGCAAGGGGCTTGCCTCGACAGAACCGGGTTTGATTTCAACTTCAAGCCCCACTTCCTTGAAAAAGCCCTGCTCGGCCGCAACTTCTAAACCAGTGGTTGCGGCGGTTCGTATCCACGGAATACGCACAGATATCTTCTTGACAACTTTAGGCTCTTCTTTTTTCGGTGGTGTGGACCTGTCACAGCTCATTAGTACGAAAGTCAATAAAATCGCTGTCACTAATAAAAGGCTCTTTTTCATTGCATTACCTCATCAAATATTGAATTTGTTATAAAAGTGTAGGCTGAGGACCTGGAAACTGACCAGTTCGTATTTTTTGCTCATTTTTCTCATCTATCAAGGCTTTCGCAACACGACTCACAAGAAAATGGAAGTGATTTGTATAAGGCGCAGCTATTTCTCTTATTCCTTTGATATCCACCTTCAACTCTTTTGTATCGTTGAATACGACAGTTTGAAGAAGGTAAGCCCATGCCTTTGTTTCAGGATATTCTTTATCTGATAAACGACTTCTAACCCTTGACAAAATTAAGTTATGATTGCCTTGAGCAACCCAATTTTTCGTTTTATCTTGCCATTTCATCCAATTATCAAAAACGAAGCGGTAAATCTCTCGATGCCATTCGTCCGACAAATTATCAGCATCCAGAATCTGCCACATAAGTTGAGTTCTTTCCTGGAATTTATCTGCTTCATCTAGTACGTCCGCGTTTCTCCATGCCTGCAGCAAAAAGGCAAGCGCGTTTTTGTCTCCTTCCCTAATGGGTTTATGGAATAATGCATAGCCGACAAACCTGACCTTTTCATAGCGCGATTCGGTAAGTTGCTTGATATGCTTTTCATCGTCCGGCCATCGCACTTCAGCTCTCAATTTCTCATATCCACCAAAACGATTTATAGTCATGGCTGTATATTCGGAAATCTCAAGCCCATTACGGATATGCGACATGAGGCGTTCAGCCGGTAAGATATCTTCCTTCCGGCGCCGCGTCAGTATCCGCCCTATCATCACCGCCAGACCAAAGAAGATGATACCGCCAATTGATGCAAACACGATGCAAGCAAACAGGAAAGGGGTTTGCACGCGATATG
>RPRI01000035.1 GCA_003818505.1 Desulfobacteraceae bacterium
CACCTGAACAGTTTTGACGTCAAAATAGGGCAGATGGTTGAAAAAAGCGGTATTGTGGGACGCTCAGGAAGCACGGGACTTGCAGCCGGAGATCATCTGCATTTCAGTATACTGGTAAACAACATATTTGTGAATCCCTTGGAATGGTGGGATGCTTCATGGATATCGAATAACGTTACTGGAAAAATTGAGGCTGTCAAATCCGGTTTAAATTAGGATGCGGATTTTCGCCGATAAACGCAGATAATTATTCTATTAGTGTTTATGAATTACCCCCGCAGAATACCCCGTCCTGTGGACGGGGATGAATGCGGAGCAGGGGCATTGGGGGATGCAATCCCCCTCCTCAAGTTTTATAAAGATGCCCCGCCCTGTGGGCGGGTTAATTCACATTAAAAAATCCGGACAATCTGCGTTCATCTGCGTCCTAAATGCAAATTCCTATACTATTGAATTTAATAAAATTTATGTTTTAGGATAGACACTGACTTGGCTGTAGCAGGAGAAGGGATTATGAAGGAGTATAAGGTTAAGAAGAGTTATTCTGAGATCAACGAGAAGATCAGATCCGGTAAAGTTGTTGTGGTTACTGCCGGAGAAATGATTGACATAGTTAAAAACGACGGATCGGTTAAGGCCGCAAAGCGTGTTGATGTTGTTACCACCGGAACCTTTTCTCCCATGTGCTCTTCGGGCGCATTTATCAATTTCGGACATTCAGTTCCTACCATAAAAGCATCGAGAGTCTGGCTTAACAATGTGCCTGCATACGCGGGAATTGCAGCCGTAGATTGTTATATAGGCGCCACAGAAACATGCGAAGATGATCCTTTGAACAAGGTCTATCCCGGTGAGTTCAATTACGGCGGCGGACACGTTATACAGGATCTTGTGGCAGGGAAAAAAGTGCATCTTAAAGCTACCGCATATGGCACTGCATGCTATCCGGGCCGCCTTGTGGAAAAGGAGATTTCTATTGCGACTCTACCACAGGCCACCATTTGCAATCCGAGAAACGGATACCAGAACTATAACTGCGCAGTTAACCTGACAGATAAAATAATCTATACTTACATGGGCGCTTTGAAACCGAGAGCCGGGAATGCCAATTACTGCTCGGCCGGGGAGTTCAGCCCCCTGTTCAACGATCCTCATTATAAAACTATCGGTCTTGGGACAAGAATATTCCTCGGCGGAGGAACTGGATATGTTACGTGGCACGGAACACAGCACAAGCCGACAGCGCAAAGAAACGAAAAAGGGGTACCGGTTACTCCCGCAGGCACAATGTGGGTCATGGGAGACCTTAAAAATATGAACCAGGACTGGCTTGTAGGTGTGAGCATACAGGGCTATGGCTGCTCCCTCGCGGTCGGGCTCGGAGTACCTATTCCGGTGTTGAATGAGGAGATTGCATCATATACGGGCATATCTGATGATGACATATTCACTCAGATTACCGACTACGGGAATGATTACCCGAACGGAATTTCAAAATCATACGGCCAGGTCAGCTACGCTCAGTTGAAAAGCGGATTTATAACCTTCAGGGACAAAAAGATTCCTACGGTTCCTCTTTCAAGCTTTTCGAAGGCCCGCGAAATAGCGGATATATTAAAGGAATGGATTTCAAAGGGAAGGTTCTTCCTTGGCGAACCGCAGTTTACTCTGCCGGATGTGTAATTAATATCGGCCATGTCAGGGTATGGGCTCATATGATCCGCCGGAAAACATGCGGAAATATTATCCACGCCCCCAATTGGTCGATAAAGATCAGACAGGCAGAGACGAATAAAGGCTTCGTGAGCATTTATTCTCTGGGGCTGTTCGGATCTGATGGATGCGGATTTGCTGCCGTTGCAGGAAAAAGGAAAAAATCCGGCAGAGCATATGAGCCCATACCCTGACATGGCCTTGATCAGATGTTATGCAGGTCTCAATATGAGAGCTTTTATAGCAATAAAGCTTCCGGAAAATATATTGTCTTCCATAAATAATATTCAGGAAGATTTGAAGCAATACAGGTTTCCGGTACGATGGGTCCGGCCCGGACACATTCATCTTACCCTGAAATTTTTCGGAGACATAAGCGAATCTGATATAAAAAGCATAGAGATTGCAATGGATGCCTGTGCAGGCATCTGTCCGCCTGTAACGCTTTCTGCAAAAGGGATAGGCGTGTTCCCGTCTCTTGCTCGCCCGCGTGTAATGTGGGCCGGGCTTTCAGGCCAGGTATCCATGCTTTCGACTCTTCAGGATGCTCTTGAAAAAAATCTGGAGAAATACGGTTTTATAAAAGAAGAGAGGCCGTTTAAGGGACATCTGACTATAGGCCGTTTTAAAGACAAGGTTAACAGTGAGCAACTGATTGAAGCAATGAGAAAGCATAAGGATTTCAATACGGATGTTTTTGTTGCAGCGGAGATTATTCTGTTTAAAAGCGATCTTTTGCCTGCAGGTCCTGTTCATACGGAGCTTTTGAAAGTACCATTAACGGCTTCTTAAAAAGCCATTCTGCTTAAGTTGCGCTTCATCTTTCGTCATTGCAGCGTACTTATATGTACGCTTCATTCCTCAAGATTTGCGCGCCTTGCATAATGAGCTTTTTACTTTGCCGTTGGAATTGAAGATCTCAGCCGCAGAGCGAACGGGGAAGCTTCGTTTCGGTTCAGACTTTTTATTTACTATCAGGAATAACGATTTCATACCGGGTTTAGTGTAAAAACCGATCAGATGTTTTTCAGATACACAGGAAGAGAGGAGGGATTATGAGCAATTCAACAGATAAGGAAAAAGCGGTTGATACCGCAATAGGGCAGATAGAGCGCCAGTTCGGGAAAGGGTCCATTATGAAGCTGGGCAGCAGGCCTGTAATAGACGTTCCTGTAATATCTACCGGTTCGCTTGCGCTGGATAAGGCACTTGGTGTGGGAGGTATCCCAAGGGGAAGAGTTATAGAGATTTTCGGGCCTGAATCATCGGGCAAGACAACTCTTGCTCTTAATGCCGTTTCTGAAGCCCAGAGACAGGGCGGGATTGCCGCTTTTATAGATGCGGAACATGCCCTTGATACAGGTTATGCAAGAAGAATCGGAGTCAACTGCGACGAACTTCTCGTAGCCCAGCCCGATACCGGTGAACAGGCCCTTGAAATTACCGATATGCTGGTCAGAAGCGGGGCTATAGATATTCTGGTGATCGATTCCGTTGCCGCTCTGGTTCCAAGGGCGGAAATTGAAGGCGAAATGGGCGATTCCCATATGGGACTACAGGCAAGACTGATGTCCCAGGCCTTAAGGAAACTGACCGGAACAATCGGCAAAACGATGACCTCGGTTATTTTTATAAATCAGATAAGGATGAAGATAGGTATTGTATTCGGAAATCCGGAAACAACTACCGGAGGAAATGCCCTGAAGTTCTACTCGTCAGTAAGACTTGATATACGTCGTACCGCTTCAATCAAAGAGGGACAGGATGTTGTCGGGAACAGGACAAAGGTCCGGGTTGTCAAAAACAAGATGGCTCCGCCTTTCAAAGAGGCTGAATTCGACATAATGTACGGAGAAGGGATATCGAAGATAGGTGATGTCGTCGATATGGGGGCGGAGCTCGGGGTAATCGACAAAAGCGGAGCGTGGTATTCATATAACGGCGAAAGAATAGGTCAGGGCCGCGAGAATGTTAAGAAATTTTTGAAAGATAATGCGGATATATTCAACAGCCTTTATGCAAAAGTTAGAGAGACGATCGGGCTTGCACCTGCAAAAGAAGAAATTCAGGAGGAACAAGCCGCTGTAAAAAAATAAAGCAGTTATTTTGTGACAGCTCCTAATATTAAATTAGGACTCAGTTTTTGCCGATATCAGCAGATAATTATTTAGTGCTTTATATTTAAAATCCCTAAAATCTGAGTTTATCTGCGTCTAAAAGGCAAATTTATATACTATCAAGTTGCAGGAATAAATTTACATCTGAAAACAAATATGGAGTTATGAATGACAGGCAGCGAGATTCGCAGGGAGTTTCTGGAATATTTCAAAAAGCACGATCATCAGGTGGTAAGAAGCTCATCCCTGGTTCCGTCGGATGATCCCACTCTGCTCTTTACAAACGCCGGAATGGTTCAGTTCAAAAGGACCTTTCTCGGAGAGGAGAAAAGAAATTATGTGAGGGCTACAACCTCCCAGAAATGCGTGCGCGCGGGAGGAAAACACAATGATCTTGAAAATGTCGGATATACAGCAAGGCACCATACCTTTTTTGAAATGCTCGGCAATTTTTCATTCGGTGATTACTTCAAGGAAAAGGCGGTAGAATTCGCGTGGGATCTTCTTACAAACGGTTATGGCCTCCCGGCCGACAAACTGTGGGCTTCGGTTTATCTTGACGATGATGAGGCCCATAACCTCTGGCATAAAAATATCGGTATTCCGGAAGACAGGATAGTCAGATTCGGTGAGAAAGACAATTTCTGGTCGATGGGAGATACCGGACCTTGCGGGCCGTGTTCTGAAATACTCATCGACAGGGGAGAAAAGTACGGCTGCGGCAGGCCCGAATGCAAAGTGGGCTGTGACTGTGACAGGTATCTTGAAATATGGAACCTTGTTTTTATGCAGTTTAACAGGGACGCTTTCGGGAAAATGACTCCGCTCCCTAAACCGAGCATTGACACGGGAATGGGTCTTGAGCGCATTGTCGCTGTGGTCCAGAATGTGCCGACAAACTATGATACCGATCTTATTGTTCCGATTATAAAAAGGGCGGGAGAGCTTTCAGGAAAGAGCCTGGGCGAGTCTGCGGCGTCCGATGTGGCGCTGAAAGTAATCGCAGATCACAGCAGGGCTGCAGCGTTTCTTATCTGTGACGGGATACTTCCGTCAAACGAGGGCAGGGGATATGTGCTTCGCAGGATAATGAGAAGGGCGATACGCTACGGACGGAATATCGGACTTGTTAAACCTTTTCTGCATGAGACTTCCGGAGTTGTTGTTGAATCCATGAAAGAGGCTTATCCGGAATTTAACGGGGCGGAAGCATTTATTGCCAATGTTATAAAAAATGAAGAGGCACGTTTTTCAGAAACTCTTGATAACGGGCTGAAACTTTTAAATGATGAACTTTCTGAAGTAAGGGCAAGAGGCGCGGATACGGTTCCGGGTGATGTTATCTTCAGGCTGTATGACACCTACGGATTTCCGGTTGATGTTGTGCGCGATATAGTGAGGGATGAGAAACTTTTTCTTGATATGGACGGATTTAATGCCGCAATGGAGAATCAGAGGGAAAAGTCAAGATCGGTTGCCGTTTTTACCGGAATCAGCGAAGCATATAAAAATCTTTCTGCAAAAAGGCTGATACCCAGATTTGTAGGATATGAGAGCCTTTCATATGATTCCAAAGTTCTTCTTATCGTGGAAAACGGAGAAGAAGTAAATAAAGCCTCAGCAGGCAGAGATATCGAAATTGTCACAGAAGAGACGCCTTTTTACGGTGAATCAGGCGGCCAGGCCGGAGATACCGGTTTTATTAAATCGAAAGGCCTTGAGATAGAAATCACAGAGACGGTAAAAGACCCGACGGGAATAATAATTCATAAGGGAAAGATTGTAAAGGGCAGTGTTGCCGCCGGACAGATAGTAACTCTTTCAGTTAACAGCAAAAGGCGGAATGCGACAGCCCTCAATCATACCGCCACACATATACTTCATTCGGTTTTAAGGAGGAATTTGGGCGACCATGTGAAGCAGGCCGGCTCTCTTGTCTCGCCCGACAGACTTCGTTTTGATTTTACCCATTTTTCAGGTATTGACAGGGAAACGCTCAACAGGATCGAATCGGAAGTAAATGATAGAATCAGGGAAAATGCTTCAACATCGATCGAAGAGATGGATGCCGAGAAAGCTTTCAAATCAGGCGCAACGGCCCTTTTTGAAGAAAAGTACGGCGATGTGGTAAGAGTTGTTTCTCTTGCCTCTTTCAGCAAGGAGCTTTGCGGGGGCACACACACCAACCGGACTGGGAATATAGGCCTATTCAGGATAATCAGCGAATCAGGCATCGCATCCGGGGTCAGGCGTATTGAAGCTTTAACCGGTGAAGCGGCCGTAAATTATACGCAGCAGAGCGAAAATATTCTGCAGGCGACCGCCCGTCTTTTAAAAGAAAAGCCTGAAGCATTGCTCCAAAGAATCGAAAAAATGATTTCCCGGGAGAGACAGCTTGAAAAAGATCTCGAAAAAGCAAAGGCTAAAATCGCGTCAGGAGCAGCCGATGGAATCGATGAGGAGATAAAATCCATAAACGGAGTCAGGGTTCTTGTCAAAAAAGTTTCAGTGGAGACACCGGCAGCGCTTAGGGATCTTGCCGACAGGTTCAGAGATAAGGTTAAATCCGGAATCGTAGTTCTGGGAAGCGCGGCAGGTGATAAGGTGCTTCTTATTGTTGTCGTAACAAAAGATCTGATCGGGAAATACCATGCCGGAAATATCATCAAACAGATATCAGCAATAGTCGGGGGAGGCGGCGGAGGAAGGCCCGACATGGCCCAGGCCGGCGGGAACATACCCGGGAAGCTTGATGAAGCCCTGTCTATGGTCTATGATGTAATAAGCGGAAAGATTTGATCGTTTCATAAAAAACAATGCAAAAGCAGGAGTCAGGCAAAAGTTTAACAGCAGTCCGGAATCAGCATATGATTGGAGGGATAAAATGACGGATATGAGCAATAAACCTGAAAAAGGCATTAATGTGTCTGAAGATGAAATGGTTTATAAAAAAAAGTTTCAGCAGTTGCTTGATGCAACCAGATCTATCTGTCATGAATTAAGCCAGCCTATAACTGTTATTTCAGGATATTCCGAATTACTCTTGTTGAAAAAGACGGAAAAGGATCCGCAGTATGAAAAATTGCTTGAAATAAAAAAGCAGGCGGATATAATCGACGGCACTATAAGGCGGCTGCGCAGTGTTTTGAAATACTCCATGAGCAATGGCTTGCCCGGAAATGAAATAATAGGAGGATAAGGTTCATCCGCTTCGCCTTTCAGGCAACCTGAAACAGGTCGATCTCTTTGACTCCACTCCCCTCTGATAACTGTGGATTTTCAAACCTTGCGGTCAAAACACGGTTTACAGAACCTAAAGTGATATCTAAAAATGTTTGCTGCCGGTTTGTCCGCTGCAACCGGTTGCGTATCTCATCTTTCAGGTCCTCTTCAATCACTCTGTATGACTTACGATTGCCGGGAGATCCGCTCGAGTTGATGAAAACCCATCGCCCGTCTTTGCGGTCAATAATTCCTGTGTGCCCGATATTCCGGGATGAAAAAGAGAGGATAGCGCCTTTTTTCAAGTGAGGTTCAATTTTGTTCCAGATTTCCTCAAAAGAAGTGTCTGTTACTCCGGAGACCTTGATTTCAACAGGGTTATCGCACAAAAGCCGGGTTATGCCTTCCCCTGTCAGAAAAGCGTTTTGTTTCATGCCAAGGCTGCGCGCCTGATCAATTAAAGTGCTGCCAACTCCATTGATGCCGTAATAGGAGATTCCGTTATCTTCCAGAATTCCGGCAAGAAATTCATAACAATCCTTATTCAAGAGTTGCCTTAATCCGGGCGCTTTCGGATTATCGATCTGACTTACGGTCTCAGGGTTCCTGTTTTCAGCCGTTGTTACAGGCGTGTTGTCACCGGTAGTTTCATTAAATATGGGGTTTTTAAACTGATGACTGTTGTAAAGATTAACTCCTTCATTTTTAAGCTGGTCGGTTAAAAGGTCAAAATGCTTCCGACCCTCTTCGGTAGCCGGGATCTTTCCTGTAACATAATCGTGGCGTTCTAAAACAAGCCGGGCAATTTTGCCTGCCCTGGATGGATCATTCCGCCGTATTTGTTTCCATTTTTCATATTGCATAGTATCTTTGAGCAGAGTGTCAGTCAGGCTGACAGAAAAAAGTTCGTTAAAGCCTGAACGGGCGGGATGTAATTCCCTGTGGGCCGTTATGGCATCAATTTTGTTTGTATGATAGATGGGAAGCATCCGCCTCAGATTCCTTTAATAATTTCGTAAATCTACTTGCACCCCTCAGGGGGGATTCTGAAAAAAATTCCCGGGAAAGGGTTAGGCGCGTTAACGAAACCGCCAATGTTATTTTGTTTCATTATGGCAATTTATGCCTTTTACTGCGTCCAATATTCCGGTTTTTTTTTAACGACGGTTTAGGACTCCATATGCCATTTTTAATAACCGAGAACTACTTTATTCTTTTTCTGCGGCTTAAAAAATCAGAATACACTGGAAATAAGCAAAATAAGTGCCATTTGAAGATCCTGGCATCAAGTTGATGGTTATCTTAGACCGCAGGGGAATTGGAGTCTGTTTGAAGTTTGATAGCAAACCAGGCTGCAGGCAGCAAAAAGTTTTGAATAGATTGTAATACCTCATTATTACAGTAATTTGATATGAATGATTGGTGGCATATTGTCGGATTAATTCTATAAGTAGCCGATAACAGATGCCTGTTATGGTGCATGAGTATTTTTATTTTGATTCATTGAGATCCGTCGTTAATTTGTCGATAAGTGTCAATATCCTGGCATCAATATACGGAAAAAAAGTTTTAAAACGGCAAAAAAAATATGGGGGAAAAGATAAAAAGGGAAAATAATTAGAGGTGCAGTACAATATTCCGAACAGGTTAGATACCTTTTGATACCAAGCGGTTGTGATTTCTTAATCTTTCGAGCATTTTATCCATATTGTCGGCAGGAAGGATTCTCTTTTCGATGAAGTATTCTCCTATCGGGCGATGGAACATCCTTTGTTTACCTAAAAGGGCTAATAACTCGTAGGAAGTTATGTATCCCTTAAGCCGGGCGTATTCACCGAACCGCTTATGAAAATTCCGCTCAAGGCTACGTTGTTTAAGAATAGCTTGAATATCGTATTCGCTGAGTATTCCCCATTTCATAGCTATCTGTCCGATAGGCGGGCGCTGCCTTTTTTGCCAGGATATTGCTTCAATTAGCCTTCCCCATGAAACAATGCCTGAATAATATAGAAACTGGCCGATTAATAATCTGTGTTTTGGAATTCGTCCCCTGTAATAAAGGTCGGACGCATTATTGAGGTTAACCGTATCGGTTGTTCTCCTGCCGAATACTCTCCTGATATGGTCATTGTATCCTGCACCGTTTGAATGAAGATTCTTCAAGGCAGACTGCAGAATCTCGTATGCCAGAGTTACCTCCACAAAACAGCCGTTCATTTCATTTTCCATTTTTCCGACTATCAATGATCGGTCAGGATGAGTTTCAAGCGCTTTCCTGCGATATGCGGTTTTAAGTGCCGACGGGTGAAGATGCCTTAAAATATCAACTGAAGTACCTACAGAGGAACCGAATATAACATTATAGGCATTCAGAATCTCTTGATTCAGCATAACAGACGACAGAATTCACCTCTCTTAGCGTTAATAATCCGGGTATTATGAACCGAAACAGCAGAAATATTCACAGCTGCCTGCAGCGAAATCTTGTACTACATCCCCAGCTTGCTTACACCCCTCAAGGAGGTACTGATAAAGTCCCGTTTATCGGGGTCAATCCTAAATCACTATATACCATATAATGTCATTGGTAAAGAGTTTATTTCATCATATGGTGGTTTGATCCTTCTAAACTATCCGGGATAAAGATTAAACTATAGCCCCGGCCTCAAGCAGATGGTTTTTCTCCAATTCTCAAAAGGGATAATAATTTGGCATATTTATTGCTTTAATTTTAACCATTCTGATCTCCAGGATCATGTAAATTTTGGAGTATGCCGGTGGAATAAAATATTCATCTGAGTTAACGCAGAAAATAATCTCTTATTTACTAAACAGCGCGCATTCTTGCCACTTGCGGAGTGGAGCTTTAAAAAAAAAATAAAAGGTGACATAGATGGCTGAAAGAGTGTTTGTTGTCAGTGACAAGGATAATGACCTTGATATTATTAAAAAAACTCTTGGATCAAGGGGATTTGGCATTTATGCTTCGTCTGTGCTGTGCGACAGTGATAATATTATCTCAAACAAAGGTATAGAAGTTATTCTTGCCGACTACGATTTTGCGGGTGAAAAAGTTGCCGGCTGGATGAATATGCTCCAGGAAAAAAAGTCCAGGTCATGCCTTATTCTTTATGGAGAAAAAAGCAGTCCTGCCAATATAGCTGAATTACTTCAGAAAGGAGCCTATGGTTTTATACCAAGAGAACTGCTTGCCGATCGGGTTTATGATACCCTCATGGATGGTCTTGAAAACCGCAAGGCGTTTGTTGAAATACTATCAATGATGGATGAAATGAAAAATATCAACGAAAAGCTTGAAATGGAAAAGAGAGCGCTTAGAAAAAGAAACCAGGAACTCGATTTCATCAATCGGTTCAGCTATGAAGTCTCATATGATTTGGACTGGAACCGGATACTTCAAAGAATGATTGATGCCGGATTCCTCGAAATAATAGATTCCAAAGCAGTCTCTATTCTGTACCGGCTTGATTCCAGATGGAATTTTGCCTGCTGCATGCCGGGAGGGCAAAGCAACGGGAAGACTGCAGAAAGACTGAAGATAGAAGCCAAACAAGCCGCCGATAAGTTCTTTTCAATATTCAGTAAAGGAGCTTCCCGGGCAGAACCTGTTTTCTTTTCTGATAGATTGATTCTTCCGTTGAGCCCGGAAGGTGAGTTACGGGGAGTTCTGGTTATTATCCCGAAAAACAGAAAATCGGATATAAACGATAATTATGAAATTTTGTCCACCATTTCAAATATCCTATCCATGTCTTTGGATAATGCTGAAAAATATCATAAAGTTAAAAAAATGACCGTCAGAGATGGCCTTACCGGCATCTACAATCATATGGGCTTTAAGGAGTTTATGGAAAGCGAGTTCCTTAAGGCGAGAAGATATAAAAAACCGCTCTCTCTGATCATGATTGATGTAGACAGGTTTAAAATAATCAATGATTCATTAGGTCATCTGGCCGGTGATTACGTTCTTAGGGAATTGGTCAATTGCTTGAAAAGAAATCTGAGGGAGACAGATATCATGACAAGATACGGAGGAGATGAGTTCGCAATAATTCTTCCTGAGACCGATAAGCAAATGGCTGAGATGCTCATGAAAAGAGCGCTGTCAGCATCAGGGAATTACTCTTTCGAGTGGAAGTCGGAAAAGATTAAAGTGGATATAAGCTTCGGTATTGCATCGATAGGTGAACTTGGGGATGAAGACGGTACCGAAGAATTGATCGCAAGGGCAGACTCTAGAATGTATTCCAAAAAGCGTTCACAGGATATGTTTTTTATCACGGATAAAGAGAGCTTTCAAGTTTCAGCGGTTTTATGATTTAATTGAACCGAAACAGCGAGCGCCTTCCTCGCTGCTTGCAGCGGGGTTAGCAAGTGAATTAAAAGTGGATGGGCAAGTTGGCTAATAGCTTTCAGCCTGAAGTCTAAACAACCTGAGTAGTTAATAATTATCTGCGGATATCGGCGAAAATCGGCGTCCTCATTAAAAACAGTATAAATATATTTATAAGGATTAACCTTTGTTAAAAAACCTTGTATTTCCAGGAAACTACGTTGTCAGCAAAGAAAAAGAACTGGTGCTTGAAGCCTGTCTTGGTTCATGTATCGGTGTAACGATTTGTGATGAGAAAGCCAAAGTGGGCGGGTTGATCCATTTGCTGCTTCCAGAGTGGACAGGTTGCCGTCAGACCTATAAACCCGAACTATATGCCAGAACCGGTCTGCCCCTCTTTATTAATGCCTTGTGCGAGGCCGGCGCCGACAAGACCCGTATGAAAGCATGCATGGCAGGAGGCGCGCTGGTGGGGCAAGTATCTCAAGTAGATCTGGATCTGGACATCGGCGGGAGAACCGCGGAAATTGCACGTGAAATCCTTTCAGGTGAGTCGATACCCGTTCATCAGTCTGAAACCGGCGGATATTTAGGATATCTTCTTAGTCTTGATTTAAAGTCATTCAACAGTTCGATTAATCTCTCCGTTGGCAGGCCTTCCGATATTCACAAAGTATTCAGGAAACCTGAACCGGATGATATCGCCAGGGCTGTGAGCGCTGTTAAGCCGATTCCCCAGATAGCTCTTAAGATCATCCGTATGATGAATGACGGAAACTATAATATGAACGCAGTTGCGGACGAGATTAAAAAAGATCAGATAATCAGCGCGGGCATTATCAGGATGTGCAATTCATCATACTTCCGCATGAAGAATAAAATTGATACTATTGACCGGGCGTTGTTCATCCTGGGTGAAAGACATCTTTTCCAGATGATTATTTCATCCTCGCTGGAAAATTCTTTTTCCGATGTAAAACAAGGATATTCACTTTGTAAAGGGGGGCTTTTCCGGCACTCTATAGGTACCGCGCTAATTTCAGAGGAGCTGGCCAGGTTTACCGGGGTCGTTAAACCCGATATCGCATATACTGCCGGGCTTTTACATGATATCGGAAAGGTTGTGCTGGACCAGTATCTATCATCTGCATATACATTATTTTATCGGCGTACGCAGTTAGATATGATTGAACTCAGTGAAGCCGAAAAAGAAACTCTCGGCATTACACACACTGAAGCCGGAAAAATACTTGGAGAAAGCTGGTCTCTGGATGAACGCCTTATAGATACGATAAGATATCATCATCAGCCGGAACTCTCATCCGTGGATACCAAACTGGTTCATGTTGTTTATCTTGCCGATTTATTGATGAGCAAATTCAAGGCCGGGCAGGAATTGGGATTTCTGAACAATGGCGACTTATCATCAAGGCTAAAAAAAATCGGGCTGGTACCATCCCGGTTCTCCTCCATTGTCGATCTTATTCCGCAGAAAATATGGGAAGAGGCTGGGTATCAAAACGATATGTGCTGACCGGCATTTCTATTCAGCGCGGATAAAATAGGACGAACGGAATTAAAGAACACTCATCAGCCCTGAGTAGCTGGAATGACAGTGCGCTTGCACTTTTTCCCCATTATTGCCCTGTACCGGGCGTATCCTGTTTTGCCGATAAGCGTCGAAAAAAGCATTTACCACTTCCGGGTCAAACTGTTTGCCAGAGCTTCTCCTGATGATATCTAATGCGTCATCTTCCTGCATTCTTTTGCGATAAGAACGATCTGATGTCAGTGCGTCATAAACATCCGCAACGGAAAGAATGCGGGAGAGCAGAGGTATTTCTTCCCCTTTAAGGCCATCCGGATATCCTGTGCCGTCGAATCGTTCATGATGGTGCCTTATTATAGTCTGCTCATCAATCCACATGCCGAAGTGTCCGATAATATTACTTCCGGTAATAGGGTGTTTTTTGATTATGTCGAACTCATCATCCGAAAGTACTCCCGGTTTCAGGAGAATATGATCGGGAGTTCCTATCTTTCCGATATCGTGCAATAGGCCGGAGACATTAAGCTTGTCGATTTCTTCCTGTGTACGATTCATAGTGCCTGCAATCGACATAGAATAAAGGGATACCCTGTGTGAGTGTTGCTTGGTATAAGAGTCCCTTGCCTCGATTGTTTCCACAAAAGCATAAAGCGATGAAATAAGGTTTTCGAAAATGTTCTCATATAGAGCAAAATTTTCTACCAGAGAGGATGCCTTCTTTAACAAAAAATTTATAAAATACAAATCCTTTCTTTGAAAATGACATCCATGGTCATTTATGAATAATACAAGAACACCAAAGACGTTGGATTTTATTATAAGAGGAACGGCCATGGTGCTGAAATTGTTGCCGTTACCATTGATAATAAGGGGAATTTTGTCATCCACAACCTTTTTGATGTTGTGCGATGCTATCTTTTCTGTGCCTGATGCCGATTTGCTGTTTGACCGGGAAAAAACCGCAAGGATTGAGGGGTCGGTACGATTATTAGCAAAGTTGCAGAAATAGGCTTCATCGCACAGAGTGATATCACCAGCCAGATCTACCAGCATATTAATAAGATAATTGATGGTCGTTGCCTGATCCAGTTTCTGAAGGATCAGGCTTATTATTTCCACATCTTTCAGTTTCTGTTGCAACTCTTGATTAATATTAAGAAGTTCATGGTTTTTTTGAGTTAACTCTTTCAGCAGGAGACTGTCCACAAACATGGACCGTTCTTTCATCACGCGCTTAATGATCTGCGGGATTTGCAGTATATCTATCGGTTTTGTCAAAAAATCGACAACCCCGGTCTTTAAGGTTTTTATTGCATTGTCAGCCGACGGGTTGCCGGTCATCATAATTATCGGTATTGTTTTATCATGAAAGTGTATCTGTTTCGCAAGGTCGACCCCATCAATTACGGGCATGGAAATATCTAAAAAGCAGCAGTCGATTGAATGGCTTTTGATTATTTCGAGGGCAAGAAGCCCGTTGCTTTCGGTAAAGACCTGGTAGCTGGTTGTTGCGTTAAGATACTCACTGAAAATATTCAAAATTGACTTTTCGTCATCAACTACCATTATATTCAAATTTTCGTTCATCGACGCTTTTCTCCGACTCCGTTTTATTATCCAGTATTTTCAGATAATGTTTTTTGAACGCCTTGAACTCGCCTTCAGTCAGCATCCCTTTCTCTTTCAAAGATGCCAGCGTCTGCAAATTGTCAACATAGTTATCGGGCATGGTATTATTATAAAGATGGTGTATTCCAACCGTGCTTGAAGGGAAAATATTTAAACTTGCCGCTTTTTCGGTTTTATCTCTTACCTTGCTTAATATTATTAATTCATGACAGGCTTCCTGTAATTTCCTTAACAATTCTTTGTTTTCTCTGTTGAGTTTTATCGTATCTGTGGCCCTGTTAATAACAATTTTGATCTCATCAAGTTTACACGGCTTCATTATATAATCATAAGCACCCTCTTTAATGGCAACTATGGCCGTTTCCAGCGAAGCATAGCCGGTGACAATAATTACTAGGACGGCCGGGTTAATTTTTTTTGCAAACCTCAGCACTTCCATTCCATCTGTAATAGGCATCTTCAGATCAGTTATAATCAAATCAAAAAAACTATTTCTGAGCATGTCGACAGCTTCGGAGCCATCGTAGCAGACAGACACAGATCTTTCCTCTTCAGGCGAAGAAGCAAGGTCTTTTAATATATCAGCGATTACTTTATCATCATCTACGATCAGTATTCTGATGGGATGATCCATATTTATGATCTTTAATTCCTGCATAGCATTTGTTTCAGGCTTTTTGGTCGAATATAAGACCGATAGCTTCCTCAAGTTTGGTCGCAAGATCCAGTAACTCCTTGGACGGGATTTCTCTTATGATCTCACCTGTATCCTCGTTGACGACCGTGACCATTATATTCCCTGAAGCCTCATGGACTGAAAAATTCAAATCAACATTGTGAAGCACCTGCATTTTATTCTGCAGATCCAAGGCTATTTCCGCGATTTGGGATAATTCCACAGACTTCTTTTTTTCTTTGGATTCACCTTTTATTTCGGGAAGAATCGTGCCTTGAACCGCAATATTTGCCGGTGGTAAAGTATTCGGACTTTTTCCCGACATAGATACGCTTTCTAATAACATCTGAATCACCCCCTTTTTTAGACATCTATCTGACAGGATTTACAGGATTTGACGGATCAACTGCAAAAGCAAAATTCTGTCTTGATTTCTGCCGAAGGTCCGCTCTGGCGGAATCCCCGACCTAACTCGTTCTTCGATATTCGATGTCCGATATACCCGTGTAACGGGCACGATATACTGCTTTCCGCCTTCCGGCCCCCTATCTTTTGGCATCCAGATATCTGGGATTGTACGTTCCTCTATTACCATAGCTTTTTGCGCCATGCCTTCCATTACTTATTTTCAGCAGCTCCGCTTTAATGTCCCGGCTTTCTTCTTCCACCATCACCATTACCTCGGCATCTATAGGTGCAATTTGTTCAAGAAGACTTTTAATGCCTTGCAGATAACCGTCAAGTGAACTTTTTAACTCATCTGTAATACGGGAAAGTTCGTCTGCGCCTGCATTCATGAGCTTTTGAATAGACAGGTCTGTTTTTTGGATCATGTTGATGCAGTCCTGGCGTTTTGATAAAAATTTTAACAGGTTAATTTCATTTTTAAGCATTAGTGTCTCTTTTATCGATTTTGTAATGGAAAGATACCGGGTCATAAGAGAAACCTTCTGTTCCATAAAAAAGCACAGGTGTTCAGGTTGAAGACTTAAAGCTGATGTATCTTTAGGTGATCTTAATAAAGCACTTTCCTCAATGCCCCGAATTTTTGCGTGATCATGCATATTCCCCTCCGCCTATAAACAGAACAACTACATTCTGACAGCCTGCCGCGGCCTTTCTTCATTAAATTCAATTGATTCGGGCTGAAATTTTCTGCTTTGTCCGGCAACAATCTCTTTCCATGCGGATAAAAGTTCCGTCAATATTCCGATAACTTCATCGACTCCTTCGATATTTCTATTAACATCAGCCTGGAGGAGCCTGTTGGTCATGTAATTATAGAGTGTCTGAAGATGCCGTGCAATATCGCCGCCTTTTTCAAAGTCGAGTGAGCATAAAAGCTCGTCGATATAATCCATTGCATTTGTCAGAGCCTTATACTTGGCTTCATACTCTTTTCTCTCGTATTTCATTTTTGCAATTTTAAGCTGATTGATCGCCCCTTCATAACACATTATTATCAGTCTTCCCGGATCTGCAGTGATTACAGTCGTTTTCCGATAAGCCCGAAGACCATGACTATTCATTCAAAACCTCCTTTAAATTTTATTCAGATTGGGATTAACCACTACATTCAAACTCCGTTTAATCCATCTATCTGAGCGGCAAGCCAACTGCTCTGATTTTGCATTCTGGCGAGAGCCGTTTCCGTAGCTACAAACCGGTTTATCATAGATTCCATCTTCCTGTTTAAACGCTCTTCCATCTGCTCGATCTGTGTTCCGAAACTGTTTATGCTATTCTGAAGAGATTCCTGTTTAAATCCGACATAGCCTTCGATGGAATCCGTAATGTTGAACAATGTTCGGTCAAATAGTTCAGCTATACCCAGAGTAAGCGTCACGTTTCCTGCAAGTCCAGTTGCGGAACCTGTATACGTTACAGCAAGACCATCCACATTAGTCTCACCGCTGTTTCCTGTGAGAGTTTGACCTGAACCTGTTGCAGCTTCTCCGTTAATCGTTCCTTCAACATCCAGACCATTATCAACATTTACGGGGGTTGTCTGACTTCCTGTCCAGAGCCCTGTATTTGTATCTTCCTCGATCGTAAAACTGTAGCTGCTTCCGTAGCTGTCGTGAGTGAGTTCAAGATGGTCGGTCCCGTCATGGGATGCTGTTATATCGATTGCCCACCGGCCTTCCTGGCCGCCTGAATTATCCTCCGAGACAGATCCGAATATATCCACCTGATTTTCAGTTCCTGTGTAATCGAACGTCAGGGCTATGCTGCTTGCTCCCTCTGTCTTATCGGTGATAACTATCTGTCCGGTGGAGTCGATCTCCGCTGTGACCTGACTGTTGTAGGCGGCCTCAATCGCTGAAAGCAACCCCTGGACCGAATCTGTGCCGGTATCTGAGATTGTATAGGAGCCCGAGACCGTTGAACCGTTTCGTGTTGTCCCGCTGAAGGCGATGACATCGTCGTTTACCAGGTTTCCACCGTCAATGTTGTTCCAGGCAGTTTCAGATATAATGGGAATAATGCCGCCAGTTGTTTTGACCAGTGCGCTTCCAGCCAGTTTTTGTGTATATACGGTATCCATTTCCGTGTTGACGGCATTTATAATGTCGGAGATGGTCATACTGGTAGTGAGAGATATGGCGGCTGATTTGCCGTCTTGTGTAATGGTCAGAGTTTCATCATGGCCCAAAGTACCAGGGATTGCCGTATCGCTTGTTTCGGTGCTCTGTGAGGCAGCCTGGGTGATATTGACCTCGTATTCTCCTGCCTGAGTCTCGCTGGAACTTAGAATGTAGTCCAGATCACCCGAATCAGATATGCCATTAGCGGAAAATAAAAGCTTTATGTCATTAAAACGCGTTTCCAGGTATTCCCCGAGTTGATCGTCATCGATATTAAGCTGACCATCCGTGTCCACCTCGATACCGGCTAGCCCCAATGTGGAGAGATCCGATGCAACGCCCCATATCTGTTGGGTGAGAAGGGATGTGAGGTCCGATTTTACTGAAAAAAGAGTGCCGTCACCGAAGAGGATACCGCCCGTTTCTTCACTCTCCTGATCATACGATTGCTGCTCCTTCAAATAGGCGGAGACGACATTGTAAGAGGATACAAAACCCTCGATATTATCCATTACAGCATCAATATCCCGGGCAACATTCAGGGTTAAAGTGGTTCCCGGATCTGCCTTCAGGAGATTAAGGGTTACTCCTGAGAGAACGTCTTCGACGGAGTTGTCGCTGCTCGTAACGTTGACGTCATCTATCCAGATAGATGCATCCGCGCCTTCAACAATCTCTCTATTCCGCACTTCACTAAGGGCGGTGAAGGCGCCCCAGTCAAGAGAAGAGTATGTGTCACCGATAGTTGATTCCATGGTTGCCACAATGCTGCTTGCTCCTGTCTCCTGGTCGGCTATCTGGATCTTCCCGTCCGACGTAAGAGAAACCGATACCTCATCGCCGTTTGCTTCATAAGCAGTTTTAATGGCGTCCAGGAGATTCTGTACCGTGGTTGTTTCTGTTATAACCAGAATATCTCCGCTTACATCATTGCCGCTATGATCACGGGATGCAGCTCCGAGAGAGATCTTGTCTCCGGCGGTATACTGGTTGTATCCATCGATTTCGGTAAGAAGTGTGCTTGAATTGATAATTTCGCCGTTTTCGGTCATGCTGTTTCCGGAGGTAGTTCCATGAACCGCCGAAACGCCGTTTTGAAGAACACCAAGAGTGCCAAGGATGTTCTGTGCATCCAAAAAATCCTGACTCCCATTTATCTGGAGTTTATAGTTAGTTGTATTTTCTGTTGTTACTGCTATAATAGAGGCTGTTACGCCCGTGATGGCTGCGTCATTAATGGCTGTTTTGATGGCTTCAAGGGAGTCAGCGGAGAAATCGATACTGATGTTCTGGTAAACACCAAGCCCGTCCTTTAACTGTATGGTGCCTGACTGGGTTGTTGAAAGATCTAAAAGACTCTTTATGCTCTGCGTCGAACTGGAAAATTCATCTGACTCGGCGCCGCCGGTTATATCGTTTTTGAGCGAAGATGTTTTATCTTTCCATCCGAACAGTTGCACAAGATCTGATCCGGATCCGTTTTGAAGACCGATTCCATCTGCCCCGGTGTTGTCACTGGTAAGAATCAGCCTGTGGTCGTTTGTTCCATATGTAATTATGGATGCTGTAACTCCGGTGGGGTTTGTACCGCTATTGGCGTTGTTGATAGTATTTCGCACGTCTGCCAGGCTGTCGGTTGCATTTATGCTGATGGCGCTGCCATTGATAATAATATCTCCCGCATAGGAGGCGCCCAGGGCTTCGGAAAAAACCGAGAAGGAACCGGAGGAAAGCTTTTGAGCTTTAGCAAGTGAGTCGATTACGATATTATAGGAGCCGCCGGATGCAGAGGAGGTGGTGGTAACCGACAAAAGATCGGAGGCATTTACAGCGCTGTCATCAGATGTAAGGCTGGATTTATAGATATCAAAACTTTCTGGATCATTCAGATTCATGGCGGACGTTTTAAGGGCAAGAAGTTTTGTATTGAAGGATTGCCATTCGGTAAGCTTTGACTCATATTCGGACTTTCGGTTCTCCACCAGATCTACTCTGCGATGTTCAACCGCGATGAGCTGGTCGATCATCGTACGCCAGTCAAAACCACTTGAAAGTCCCGCTACCTGGTTTGTACTTAAAGCCATGTTGCCTCCGTTTTAAAACCGTGCTCAAAAATGGCCGGAAAATTATTCCGTTCCATATTCTGTTTATCGGAAAATATTGCTCAAAACTTGAGTGTTAAAAAACTTATCTTACAGGATTTACAGGATTTGACGGATAAACTGCATCAGGTATCCGATTCACAAAAGTGAGTAATCGCAGGCAAAATCATGTCATAACTTGTTTCTATTCTGACAGCTGAACCCTAACGACAACTGTTAATTTCCTGTTCCAATGAATTTAAAAGCAAAAAGCCTGCCAGAATACAAAAACCCGCTTTCGAAGATCCGAAAACGGGTTTTTTTGTTTTTTCCTGAATCGCAGAGACCGCAAGGTTCTGCGTCTCTGCTTTGTTAAATTGTTTTAAGACGGATCATCCGCCGAATAAGGACAACAGATTCTGCGGGGCCATGTTTGCCTGGGCAAGCATCGCAGTGCCAGCCTGAAGCAGTATCTGGTTCTTTGTGAAGCTCGTCATTTCAGCCGCCATATCAACATCACGAATGACCGACTCGGCTGCCTGAACATTTTCAACTGTTGTTGCAAGGTTGGCAGCAGCATAACTTAGCCGGTTCATTGTTGCGCCGATTTCTCCACGGCTTGTTGCAAGTGTATCGATCGCGGTATTGATGAGATCAAGATCGCCAAGCGCTGTGCCTGTGACAGCTGTAAGAGTCAGGTCCGACGCTGAAACCTTGTCAATACCGACGTTGATATAATGGTTTGAATCATTCTTTATACCGGTGATGAAGTTGCCTCCTGCCGCTGTAAAGACAAGAGTTGCGGCATTCAATGCAATGGCTGTCGCGACATAATTCGCTCCAAGGCTAAGCGTAATGCCTATGGACTCGAAATTAACTGTTTGGGCTCCGTTTGCAATTACCGCCGAAGTTTCGCTCTCGCCGGTTGTGCCGTTTGCAATTGTGAGCCTGCCGGTCGTGGCTGCGGTGACTGTATAAGTTACGTTGTCCGTAACACCGCTGGTGCTGATGCTCGATAACCCTACCGTGGTGCGTTCCGCAGCAGTGTCAATAGTATCGCCGTAGGCCTGAACTGCTGTGCCATATCCTCTGAGAACGGCTGTTCCGTTATATTCTGTCGCATTTGCGATACGGTCAAGTTCGTTCTTTAACGCCGTGACTTCGTTTTGTATGTCCGTCGAGTTTCCTGAAGCGTTTGCTGAAGTTCCCTGGGTCGTGAGTTCTTTCAGACGGGTTAATATGTTCGAAATCTGGTCATAAGCACCTTCAGCCACCTGAAGTAATGCGATAGCTTCAGAAGTATTTCTTGAAGCAACTTTATAACTGGCGATATCCGCACGCATTCCTGAAGAAACAGCAAGACCGGCTGCGTCGTCCGCAGCAGAATTGATCCTGTAACCGGATGACAGTCTCTGAAGCGATTTGCCAAGACCGGCATCTGCAATACTCAACTGCCTGTGTGCGTTTATTGCCGCGATGTTGTTTTGAATTCTAAGTCCCATGGTTTAATCCTCCTTGATTTTGTTTTTTTGTTGCCGCTGATGCGGCTGTTTGAATTAGGGCTTCCCTGCCCGAGGTTTCCGACCCATTACGCGAAAGATTAAATTATCGCCTCCTTCCTTTGAATATTGGATCGCTTCAACCTTTGAATCTTTTATCGGAAGAAGGAATGATTTACTTTAGAATTTTTTTTAACTGATTTTAAAAATGTTGGATGAGAATCATTTTACGGATGGGTCGAGTCGGGGATTGTGATTAAAAACGGTAAAAATATATTGAGGTTACGCACATTTTAATCTGTGCAGACTGACCTGACTATCAAGGTGGTAGGCCTTAAAACAACCACCCAGACATTGTTCAAGATGGTCGCATTGTCCGCACTCGTTGTCGGTTTTTAGCAGTTCAAATTTGGAATCTTTTGCTTTTTTATACATGGCTGAGAGGGATTCAATGGTGGTGTTCTCAGAAATCTGACCACACCGGACCGGGAACTGGTTACAGTGCCTGACGGTTCCGTCTATTCCGATCCAGCTGGCACAGTTTGGAGAAAGGCAACGAGTGGTTTTATTATTCTTCAGATGAATATCAAGATACTTTCGGATGGCATCTCTGGTCCAGAAACAGACCGGAATATGATGATCGCGTGAAACGTTTACAAAACCCCAGAGTTTAAGTCTCCTTACAACATTATATAATATAATCTGTAATTTTTCTTTGTTATGGAAAATATTCTCCTGAGTATCCAGACTCAGGGCGATTCCACAACGCGCTTTAACATGTTCCTGCTGTTTTTGCAGGAGACCGGCAAGATTTCTTAATTTAACATATAACCTCTGAAAATCGGTCCGGGTGTTCACTACAACATGGAAGGTACGGTTGATGTCTTTATCAAAGAGATAGTTCTGGTTTGTTAATTTTCTGTTTGCGACAAAAAAATTATATGCGACCCTGTCATCCGGAAGCCATTTTATCTTTTCGAGGACATCCTTTTGCAGCCCATTCGTAAAAAGTCTAACCTGTGAAACTTTTTTGTGGCAGGCGTCAAATATTTCAAGCAGATCAGGATGCAGTGTCGGTTCACCGCCCATCAGCTTAATCGCCCCGGCATCGACAAGCGACAGTGCCTTATGGAAAGTTTCCATGGGCATGTGCTTGCCGACTCTCATATTGGCATTAAAGCAATGGGGGCAGTTCGCGTTGCAGTCTTCGGTCAGAATGAGTCTGCATGTGTTTTCTATTTCAGACAGGTATTGAATAGTAGTCATATTTTACCTTAATTCTTTTAAACTTAAAATGGCGAACTCCTTCCACGCGCCTTACAGCATTATCCTTTCAATTATGCCCGGAGGTCATCTCTTGCCAGGCGTTGTCAAGGGCGACGTATTCGCTTCTCCAGATTTCTTCGGGTATTCTTAAGGGGTCGGGTTGATAGTTCTCTCCCTGTAAATTATTAAGCCAGACCCGTGCAGCTTCTGTTTCAACAGTTTCCCCTTTTATTAAATTAGGTATCCGGGAAAGCGATTCCAGATCACCGTTAAAATAATCGGTCTGAAACAGGAGATACTCAAAACGGTCTGTTCCAAGTAATTTACCCTTTAACTCGATCAGCAGATCTTCGGCTTCGGCAAATTTTGA
This sequence comes from Desulfobacteraceae bacterium, assembly GCA_003818505.1. Classification (GTDB taxonomy): domain Bacteria; phylum Desulfobacterota; class Desulfobacteria; order Desulfobacterales; family RPRI01; genus RPRI01. The sequence goes on from RPRI01000035.1 coordinate 23,065, forward strand.
TGATATCATGGCAATGTTTGCCGAAATGAGGATCAGGGCCGGGTCCCGGCCCAGTTGATTCATGACCTCTGATAGGTATTTTTCAGCAATATAAAGATTCCCAGCAATTATTTCAGTCTCTATCAGTCCTGTATGCGCCGGGATCCATTCCGCATTGCAGCCAACCGCCTCCTTGTAGAAATGCCGGGCTTCTTCAGTTTTGCCCCAGCTCTGGTAGAGATTTCCCATGGCTGAGTTCTTCCGATAGGTATATAAGCCCCGGCAGAATTCTTTGTCCGGGAAGGAGATGTCGTTTTTACCAAGTTGTTTAAATATCCGGTCGGATAATTCAAACTGGTTCAGCTGTATCAAACATTCTCCATAACCGAGACGTAACTCATCGGATTGCGGAAATACTTGCAGGCCTTCCTGATATAAATCTGCCGCTGCCCTTAATTCTCCTTCCCTGATATGGTTTTCCGCCATAAGCGAATATGCTTTTGACAACTGAAGGCTTTTTTTTAATGTTTCAGGATCAATACCGCGGATAAAACCGACAAGCAGATCCAGCACATTGCCGCATTTCGCATGATCCTGCTGTTGTTCCAGCAAAGAGATTAACTGATGGAAAGTCTCTATTGTTTCAGGCTCTGGCACCTGACCATATCGGGTTGACCTGTTGACTATTTCATCTGGCATAAAAGTTTTTTTCCCTTTTAACTGCAAAAAATGTGGAAAGAATAAGCTGTCCTACAACGGCAAACCAGTCTTTTAAAAGCAGAAATGATTTCAATGTCGCGAACTCTGCATTATAATACCGGTCAATGGTAAAATTCCTTTCCATTTCAATTTCGAAATGGCTGCTCTGAATGACCATTTCGAATATTTTAAATGCAGGCAGAGATATAATGCCAGTCCTGATACCATAAAGTATTCCGGAAGCACCGGTGATCCGGTTGAGCAGATCCGGATTGGGCCTTTCACCTATCAGCATCGCGTGATTATCCAGAACAGATTCAATTATCTCGATGCCTTTCCTGCATTCTCTTATCGCGATTTCCATTTCCGAAAGGCTGTTATCTATGACAGCGCCTATCCGTTTGATTTCGCCTTCCGTGTCTTTCTGTCCTGATTTTTCGGTATTCCATATCTCTTTTAGGTGGATCAGGGGATCAAAGGATGTTTTGCAGTATGTATCAAGCGCGCACCTGAGATCGAGCAGCAGGGAGCTCCTGATCCTGGCGCCACCTTCCGTGGCGTTGATACAGAGGCCGGTGTAACATTCAATCTGAACCTCAAAAGCTTTTCGCCCCTCCTCGAAGGATCTTGTGGTAAGAAGAATATCCTCATAATTGCCTTCAACCTCAATCGCGTCTTTCTGATATGCATCGAGGCAGTCGAAAACCATGCCTTTTACATGGGTCGATCCCGCTGGTTTAAATGAAAGATCCTGACCTACCAGGATAATCGGAGAACATCCTATATACTGAGCAATGTTAAATGCGAAATTACCCACAAGAGGTCCCCCGGTAAGCGAGCCTTTGGGTATGTTGAGCCAGTGCATCAGTTCTTCATAACGATGTGCAATGATCTTGGGACCTTTATACGCATCATATGTTTCCGATGGAACAACCGGAGAGAACACGAAAAAAGTATCTTCAAGGTTGCCTCTGTCACGGAAAAACAAATCCTGACCGGGTCGTCTTTCGATGTTTGTCACAATATGGGGCCTTATGCCCGCCTCCAACAGAGGTTTTAAAGCAGCATCAACAGAAATCAGAACCGCTTTCTGCCGCGCTTCTTTCAACAGGTGAATATTCTTGTTCAGTGAGGGTCCGGCGCCGATCACGATTCCAGGTTTTCCGGCGAAGATGTTTTTGAATGCGATGATGCCCGGATCTTCAATAATCGGCCGGAGATTTGAGATTGTATGATAAATTCCTATCAGAGAATCATACGGGTCATTTCCGATATGCTCGAACACATGGTTGATAGCATCCTGAAAAGACCGGGCTGCGTTTTCGTAATATTCTCCTTCAACCCGGTGAACGGCGGGCAGTATGATTATCTTCAGGTTCCTGGTATATTCCAGTACCCCTGGATTTCTCGCAAAATAATTTATGAATTCAACAAACAGCTCCTGTGGTTCCATGCCAACGAAAAGATGGATCGCGGGGTGCATGATTGCCTTGCTGAAATCGAGAATTTCAAGGGCTTTTTTAAAAAGCCGGATATCTTTTTCGATAATCAGCATGTGCCGGATTTTCAATACTTCTGAAAAATCGTTCAGAAGGGTTACAAGCTGATACCCAAGGCCGAACCCGAACAGGGTAAGGAACGGAGCGAATTTGAGATCAAGCGATCTGATGTAATCGCCGCAATAATCAACGGGGTTCTTATTATCATAGCAGAGATATTCTTTCCCCCTGTCGCTGAACAGAATATCGGGCAGCGGGTCGTTCTTCCAGATCCTTATGACGGCAGGCGCAGGGCCGGGAACAGTTTCTCTAACTTCAGCGGAAAGTTTAGGGTATCTGCCCTGCAGTGCCAGTAAATTTTTTTCGTATATAGAGTTCATCATTTTTCGTTTAAAGAAATAACCGAAACAATGTAGTTGTTATTTCGTATAAGTTCCTATGCGCATTTTTAAGCCGGCGTTATTTGCGCCATGGGTGTAATGGTTGAAGTAAAATACTCAGCCGACCGTAAAAGTACTTTTCCGGCGTCCGTCTGACCATATTTCGCAGCAACTTCCGCGATATCTCCGATCAGCCGGATAAAACCCGCGAAGTCGTCGATAGTGCTCCTGATGGGGATATTCCGCTCCCGAATCCATTTATCAAGAACCGCAATAGCCGCATCCAGGTCCTTCACCCTGATCGCTTTATAAAAAGATACGGCACGTGCCGTATCGGCCGTCTTATTGTCCATTGAAAGCAAGTCAAGCATGCTGTCGGATGTCTCATAATCATCCAGTTCAAGACTTGCCATTGAAAGCATCAACCAATTATTCCGCATTAAATCATGATCCCGGGCATTATGCGGGGGCTGATACTCAGGCGAGGCCAGCTTTTTTAATAGTTCAGCCGCCTGACTATATTCTTTGAACCTGTATAGACAGTCTGCGCACAGAGATGCGATGCGGTATGAATTTCCATAGCGGGACAGGAGTTCCCTGAAAATCCGTGAGTCCGGGCATATCTTCCCGTTTAAGGCGAAAGATGAAAAAAGCCGGCAGATAATATCAAGGTATTTTCTGTCACCGTCGGCTTTTATAACGGCACCTTCGAACCAATCCGCAGCCTCCAGAACGTTACCGGCATCAAGCCAGAAGATGGTGTTTCGGAAAAAGTCCTCCGGGCGATGGCTTGCTGTTCCGCTTTTGAACATGGCCGATATTTTGCGCCTGTTTCTAAATTCATTATTATCGTTGTGATGCTTGATAAATATGTTTTCTGCAAAAATGACAGGGATCTTTGCTGCTGCCAGAGATTGTTCAACTGTCTCAAAAATATTTCCCTGAAACCTCACCGTTTTTAGGTTCGGAAAGATACTGGTTCTTTTTATGATGTCAGTGGGCGGAATTCCTAAATTTGTAGCTTCCAGTGACCCGAAAAAACACTTTACGTCGAAGATTACGGCCTGCTTTTCGTTGATAGGGAGCAAGTGTTTAAAGACATAGAAAGATAGCCTTGTTTTATCTTCAAGAAACTCGTCTGCGTCCATCCAGAAGACATAGTCATGCGTGACATGATCGAGTCCGGCATTTCTTGCTTCCGAGAAATCATCATTCCAGGGATGGCGGATTATCTTTGCTCCGTTCTTCTCAAGAATCTCGAGAGATTTATCAGTGGATCCCGTGTCGACTGCTATGATCTCATCAACGAGATCTTTCACGGACTTGAGCGCTCTTTCCAGATACTCCTCCTCGTCCCGGCAAAGCATCAGAAGCGAAATTCCGGCGGTTTTCCCGGATTTGTTTTTAATGGCCTTAAGGATGTATTCATTTTCCGGAGTCAGACCGTGGATATCCCTCACTTTTTCAAGCACAACAATTGCTTCGTTTAATCGGCCAGAAGCAATTAAAACCCTTGCCAGATCCGATAAAGTTGTTTTGTCTTTGCCGTTTTGCTCAAGGGCTTTTTTCATCGATTTTTCAGCATCCACCAGGTTAAGAGTGTAAAAAAAGGCGATTCCCCTGAGGTGCCATATCTCATAATTGCCGGGAAACCGGCTTATGACCTTTTCAGCTAAACTGACAGCAAGGTTATACCTTCCTTTTTTTATCAACTGGTGAACCGCCCAGTTGAAAAGATTAATGCTACCGAATCCCATTTCAAGACCCGCCTCGAGGGAAGGCAGATCTTTTTCCGATATCAGGGAAAACCCTACTGTTCCAAATATATTCATTTCCGATGCATTATTTCCGCCGGGAATCTCTTCGTCCTGATGTGTAAATCGCATAAAATCTTTTCGATGGTTCTCTTCCTCCCGGGCTCCACCCGTATACGCTTCAGCATCTTTTTGTGTAATAAGCCGGATTCCGCTGTGAGCGATTCCACGATGATTGTCGATCAGGTTTATATGGATGGAATCATCGCAAACTGAGAATATTTTTTTAAAAACGCTTTTTTGAAAAAAACGAATTTCCATTGCGGGAATGTAGCCGGCAATTTGCACCTTACGGTTTGAATATTTTCCCTTGTTAGCGATTCTTTCATATTTGCCGAGCGCTCCTGGTTCAAGTTTATTCTGAGCGATCAGATAATAAGCCTCCACGGCATGATTCCGGGATAACCGCTTCACGGCCTCACAGTCTGAAGAGGAGATATTTTCATTACTGGTAAGCATAAGAATCCAGTCACCGGTTGCCTTTTTCACGGCCTTTCCGGCTGCTGCGGCAAGATCAGCTTCTGCGGGAATAAATATTACTGGCATCGGTGGTTTTATATCCCGGCTGAAAAACTCTTGACAAACCACGATGAATTCATCGCCCAAAGCCCGGACGAGTGAAAGCATTTTGTTAATATTCCGCTCGTTTGAATTACATATTATGCAAATGGTTATTTTCGAATTCAATTTCTCTGCCTTGCAATTCCCAGAAGAACTTCGTCTATGTAATCGCCTTTATAAAAACGGTGTTTTATCTTAAGACCCTCCTCGCTGAAACCGGCTTTTTTAAAAGCCTTGACCGAGCCCGCATTGTTCGCGTAAATGTTGGCCGAAAGTTTATGCAGGTTCAATGTGTTGAATGCAAAATCAACAATCAGGCTTATGGCTTCAGTACCATATCCTTTGCCCCAGCATTCTTTTTGTCCAATCACTATTGATACTTCAGCATGCCGGTGATACTGGTCGATTCTATGTATTTTGATATTTCCGATATGCCTGTCGCTCGCTTTATCAATAATGGCCATAAATACGCTATACGAATTCTCTGATTCGCGTCTGACATAAGCCTGAATCTTCTCTGTTGACTGAGGGGCGAACCGGCTTTCCATGTACTGAATTACATCGGGATCGTTCATCCAGCGGTAATAATTCTCAGAAACATCTGAAACGCGAACTTCGCGTAAATATAATTGTTTGCCTTCAATGAAGTTAGAATTATTGTTATCTCTCAAAATATGTCTTCCTCTTTTTCTATGCCGATCCAATATGGAAAATCTGATAGTGTGAGTAATAATCTATCTCTAATTCGTAAAATGCAATTGTACCTTCCGGCAACAAATTGGTTTTTACCGGCCACATTGATTGAGCTGATTCTTTGATCAGGTTTATAGGTAATGTAGTAAGATATTCCTCAGACCAGATAGGCCTGACATCTATCGGAATTAAAATGAAACCCATATTTATCGGGGTATCCAAATCGATTTTTCCGATGGGCAGGTTACCGTATATCGAACTTTTGTCTAAGCAGCTTCCCAGGCAAACCCAATCGTCATTATTTTCAGCATCTACACGCAATTCAAATTCATTAATCTTTCCGTCTAATATTTTGTCATTAAGAGTTTGCCCGGTAAGGGCATAGTTGACTTTTTTCTCAATTTTTTTAGAATAGCATTGGAACCAAAAAACAAAATCGGCTCCTTTAAGATCAACATTATGACCACGAATTTTCCCCCGTATCTTCATATTACGCATATCGGGATAACAGAGGCTGAGATCAAAACACATATGCTGATCTTTTTGATCCGGACGCAGAAGACAATGAAAGACAAGAGACAAGAAACCATATCCAGGGCTGGAATGGTTGGCATCTATCCACCATGGGCCGACAGAGAAAAGAAAACGTCGTCCAAGAGTATCTTCTTTTGAATAAAGCGCCGGAAGAGGGTACCCGTTACCGGCAATTCTATCGTTGCCTGTATATGTCATCCAGGGAAACCCGCGGGAGGCATTTAAATTATATTTTTTCCGGACCGGGATATCCGATCTTTTGACAGCGTATGCTTTCCCGTCAAGTATGAAGCGATATCCGGTTTGATCATTCACGATATTTGTCACTAATTCTACCTATATTTGTTTTGCCGGTTATGAACGCTTGTATACCATTCTGGTAATGACCGGCTCTGTTTCATCAATATAATTTCAGATTTTAGAAACCGTTCTTTTGTTAAACCTTCGTCAAATTAAAAATTAATCTTAACTGTGCAGGCGGATCGGAATGCCGGCGTTAAGGATCTGAGAACGCGTCTGCATGGGATTTTCATCTTTGAAACAGAAATATGTCCCTGCTGCAACCGCATCTGCGCCGGCTTCGATAAAACCATCCACAAAGTGGGAGGCCAGACCGCAGCCGCCTGATGCGACAACCGGGATCGAAACCTCTTTTGCCACTTCGCGGATAACCTGCAGATCCAGGCCCAGTCGGGTGCCGTCGCGGTCGATGCATGTCAGCAGGATTTCCCCAGCTCCCCGCCGTTCACCTTCAACAGCCCAGCGGACTGGATCCATATCGGTTTTTACTCTTCCGCCTTTTATGTACACCTGGTTCGTGCCATTGCCGTTTGCACGATAATCAATACTCAGAACGACGCATTGAGTTCCGAAGCTGTCTGAAGACCTGCGGATCAGGTCCGGGTCTTCAACCGCCGCGGTATTTATGCTGACTTTGTCGGCGCCGCTGGAAAGAAGCTGACGGAAATCCTCATTGCACCGGATACCCCCGCCCACAGTGATCGGCATGAAAATTTCTTCAGCAATACGGCTGACAAGTTCCGTGAGTATTGCCCGCTCCTGGAGAGCGGCATCGAGATCGAGAAAAATCAGCTCGTCGGCTGCCTGGGCTTCATAAATTTTAGCCTGTGATATCGGGTCTCCTATTTCAATAAAATCTTCAAACCGGATCGTTGTCACCAGCACCATTCGTGGCTTCGTCCCGTTTCGGGTCTGTTTTATCTGGAGTTTTGGAATCAGGCGCCGCTTCAGCATGATGACTTCCAGTTGATGAAATTTTCCAGTAACTTCATCCCGTAATCCTGGCTTTTCTCCGGATGGAACTGGGTTGCGAAAATATTTCCCCTGCATATCGCGGCTGTTAACGGTTTGCCATAGTCACAGGTTGCGACAATATCAGTATCATCGTCGCACTTCAGATAAAAGGAATGGACGAAATAAAAGTCAGGAGCGGCCGGCAACCCTTCAAACAGCGGGCATTCAGGATTGAACCGGATATCGTTCCAGCCTGTATGGGGCACCCTCAGGGAAACGTCTGACGGTTGCAGGTGCACCACATCGCCGTTGATCCATCCCAGGCCCTGATGTTCCCCGCCTTCAAAGCTGCGACGCGCCATTGCCTGCATTCCCAGGCATATTCCCAGAATCGGTTTGCCCTGGACAAATACAGCCTGGTGGAGTGCGTCTATGAAACCGCCTGCCCGCAGATTGCGGATGCAATCCTTGAAAGCGCCGACTCCTGGCAGTACAATCCTTTCGGCATTGGCTAGATCAGCCGGATTATTACATATAGTTACCTCCGCCGCGATCATTTCAAAGGCATGATAGACCGACCGAATGTTGCCCATGCCATAATCAATGATTCCGATCATCGTTTATCCCCCTGCCGCCGCTCTTAAAAATACTTCATTACGGCGATTCCAGCGCTCCAGTTGAATTTCAGCCTGCTTGCGCGGCATAGCGCCATATCGGGGCCACGAATCAAAATCGTGAACCTTTTTTCCCGGCATGGTCTTTCCTGTATCATGCTGGTAAGGTGACACCTGATGGCTCAGGGCGATCTCCATGAATTCCTGTTCGGTAAGTCCTATATATTCAAGTAAAATCCCGAGGCTCGGGGGACGCTTGCCCTCATGTGTTTCAATCATTCCCATGGCTTCATCTCTTTTCAGGCGGTGATTGCGGATGTCAATGGAAGCCAGATGGCACGGCCGGCTATAGCCCCGTTTAATGAATTTGATATAATCCCTGGTTCCCTGAAGATAGCACTCGATTTTTTCATATTCATAGCCCTTCGGAACGTTCTCGACTTCGTCCCCTTTCCATCCCAGCTCCCGGCTTATAATTTCTGACTGCCGTTTGACGTCCCACGGGATAAAGGAACCCAGGCAGACCGAACGGTAGTTGAGTTTTCGCAGTAGCTTGAGGGGTGGATAAGAAAAGGGCTTCAAATCCCGTTCGGCGACGTCGCCTTCCAGCCGGACAAACATGTCTTCAGCTGTGATACCGAGATTGATATAGCGGTTAAAACGTTTTTCATCGACTTCTTCCGCCTGACCATAGCTGTAGTAAGCAGTGTACTCGGCTGAAGGTTCTCCCCAGAAAACCAGCGGAATATTATAATTGACAGCGACCCACATGGGGTAGGAGAAAATGCCTGCGTGACAGTGCCAGCAGAAATCTCCTTTTTCCAGAAAGCTTTGCAGCATGAGTTTCTGTACAACTTTCCAGTTGGGTGTGAAGACATGCATATCGACTCCCAGCTCGCGAACAGTCCGGAGGGTGTTCTCAATGAGATTAGGTCTCAGAAAACCGTGATCTAATCGAACGACGAGGGGTTTGAGCCCATATTCTCTGACCAGATGATAAAGTGTCCAGGTACTGTCCTTGCCGCCGCTGAAAGGGACAATACAGTCATAATCGTATCTGCCCCGGTAAAGATCAATCAGATTTTCAAGGTCTTTTTTCCTGGCCTGCCAGTCGATGACGGTTTGCTTGTATTCATGCTGGCGGCAGATATTGCAGACACCTTCATTATCAAAGACGATGGTTTCGTGGGTTTGCGGCAGTACGCATCGAGTACACCGTTTCATTGCTTTAAACTCCCTTCAAGTTTGAATCTGTATCGCTGTACGTAATCGGCAGATGAATTATTTTTCATGTTAAACGATGGAATCCCGAATGTGCCACCGGGCCTTTCAGGTGCTGTTCGATTTCCCCTTTTTCCAGCAACCCCGCGATAAAGACAAAAGTTTCATTAACCGCATCAAAATATTTTTCAATATGTGATTTACTGTGAGCATAAGTAGCATAAAACCTGCCGGATGCGAGAAAGCCCCGTTCGAGCATCATCTGGGTAAACAAAGTTATTATGGCTTGTCCGTTTTCGTATTCAAACGAAAAATGGCTGAGTGGAGGAATTCCACTGACATATATTTTCAGTCCTGCCTGCCGGGCAGCAAGCTCCCATCCCGACTGGATCCGGTTCCCGACATCTATAAGATGTTTTGACACATCCAGTCTCTGGTGTTTCCTGATCGTGGCCAGGGCTGCTACCGGGCCGATCCTTTCGGTCCAGTAAGTGCTGCTTATGAAAGTGGATTGGGCTGACTGCATTACAGCCTCTTTACCGATGACCGCGCCCATTGGATAACCATTGCTGATTGCTTTGGCGAAAACGGCCATATCGGGCTCAATCCCAAAGACCAGGTGGCTCCCGCCTGAATTTAATCTCAACGCTGCCGTTATCTCGTCAAAAATCAGCACGGCCCGGATTTCCGAAGCAAGCTCTCTCACCTTTTCAAGAAAACCGGCTTCCGGATAACGATCACGAACCGGTTCCATCACAATAGCGGCAAGATCGTTTTTGTTTTCAGATATGATTTTTTCCAGATCTTCAATATGATTATAGCGAAAAGGAAGGGCGGTTCCCGCAAGGCCGCCTGGTACACCCAGCGGATCCAGTCCGGGCAGCAGATGCTGATCCAGCCGGTTGCCTTTTCCAAGATTTGCGGCAAGGTACCAGTCATGCCAGCCATGGTATCCGCAAAAGGCTATCTTGTCGCGCCTGGTATGGGCGCGCGCTATTCGCACCGCTATGGCCATGGACTCTCCGCCGCATCGCGCATAGCGGACCATATCCGCCCATCCGTGAATCCGGCATAACAAATCCGCCAATTCAACCTCTTCGGGGCAGTTTAATGAGCAACTGGTTCCGGAGTCGATTGCGGCATGAACCGCAGCATTGACATCCGGATCAGCAAATCCAAGGACACATGCACCAATACCGTTTATGCTCATGTCGATATATTTTTTCCCGTCAAGGTCCCATGTTTCAGCGCCTTTCGTCCTTGTATAGTAGCCGGGCCACTGTCCGGGCGCAAACATCTCCGGGCGTTTTGAAAGCAATTGGGTGCCACCGGGAATGCGCTTCCGCGCTCTTTGCTGCATCAGAATATTTTTCATATAATTATCAAATTACCGTTTCGGTAAATCCCTCGATTTTATCCTTTTCAAGGGCTGGTTTCCAACCCTGGTTAGGAACTATATGGGTATTAATTTTTTTTATATCCGGATTAGCATCCAGAAAAGCGATTACATCTTCCATGGTAAATACGGGGTTAATTTTATAAAAATTTGATATTAATATGCATATCAGTTCAAAATCTTCAGGATAATCCACTGTCAGGCGGTATTCTCCCCAGTTTACGGCCAGATCCTTTCGGAATGTTGAAAAGAATCCTCTATTTTTCCAGAAATAGAAAGTAACATGCTCCCGGTCGGAAGGCTTTTTTGCATCTTTCCATGCGCGTTCGAGCGCTATACAGGAAAAAACCTCCACATCCATTCCATCGGGATATGTTTTGCCCTCCGGAGGAGCGGTATTGGCAACATAATCATAGTTTCCTGAATGGTACGTGCCAATCATACTATCGATGATATTTGGATCAATTAAAGGGCAGTCGGCAGTTAAGCGTATTATGGTTTTGCACTTGAATTCTGTTGCTGCATGATAATACCTTCCAAGAACATCCTCCAGACTGCCCCGGTAACAAAAAACAGCTTCTTTTTTGCAGAAATCATAAATTGCATCATCCTGCGGCTCGCTGCTGGTCGCAACAATAATTTTATCCACACTCTTTGCCGATCCGACTCGTTCAAGCATATAGGAGAGCATCGGGCGGCCGTTGATATTTAAAAGGACTTTTCCTGGCAGTCTGCTTGAATTCATTCTTGCCTGTATAATTGCGTCTATCATTTCCCTCTCCCGCCTTTACTGAATCTTCTGACCGATTTTGAGGTAAACATTCCGCTCGATATCATCCATCGGAGGAAAAATATCATAATCTTCAATGATAATAACATCGTCCACTCCGCTGACAACGATTTTGGTTTTCTTGCCCGGGATCAGATCAAGTATCTTGCCGGGTCCTTGTAAGAGATAGCCGTTCTGGGAACCGAGGCGCGCTTTCCAGATGATCAGGTGCTTGTTCAGAAACTTGGATTCCACTCCGGCGTATGGTTTCGAGAAGACCCGAATCTGGTTCACAATCCGACGGGCGGGTGTGCTCCAGTCGATTCGGTTTTGCTGATCGGTCAGGGGGCCATAGTAGCTTCCGTTGACCGGCTGCGGGATTCGCGGTGCTGTGCCTGACAGGATATCGTCTATGACCTGTTCGAAAAGTTCGGCTCCGACTCTCATGCAGCGGTTATAAAGACTGAATCCGGTATCTTCTTCCGTTATCGGGACTTTATTTTGTACTATCATGTCGGCCGAGTCAATTTTCCCATCTATGTAATGGATGGTGACGCCGGTTTCCTTTTCACCGTTTAACAATGCCCAGGCAGTAGGCACGCAGCCGCGATAGTGGGGCAAATACGAAGGGTGGATGTTTACAATACCCAGGGGCGGTATAGCGACGAGCTCTCTGGGAAATATCTTGCGATAATAAATTGAAAGAATAACATCCGGTTTGAGCGCTTGTATGTCGGTGATATAATCCCTGGTCAATTGCTTGGGCATATCGCACTGAATCTTATTCTCTGAAGCAATCCCTTGGACCGACTTGTATCCATAGACTTTATCCAGGAGCAATTCATAAGTCACGATACGGGGAATCTCGACTTCTTTTCTTAATAATGTTTCGATACAATCAACAGCTATTTGCTGACAACCGAATACGATTACACGACGTTTCATAATATTACTCCTTTCAGTCCGAGGGGCGGCGCAACCAGAAGAATTGGGCTTCCGCTTTACTCGGGTCGATCCGACCTTCGCCGCACATGATGTTTACTTCCCTGCAATTTCGGATCATATCGGACATTTGCCCCGGGTCTACCGAGAGGCTATGATCAGGCCCCTCCATGTTCCTGTCCAGCGTGAAATGCTTTTCGATGATCCTGGCTCCGACCGCCACCGCGATAACCGGCGCATGAATTCCCAGGGTGTGGTCCGAATAGCCGATGGGACAGGGGTACAATTGCCCGAGGTTCCGAATGACATTCAGGTTCACGTCTTCAAGCGCTGTGGGATAAGCTGAAACACAGTGCAACAGCGCATAGGGAACATGATTTTCCGTAAAGATATCAACAGCCGCATCGATTTCAGAACGACAGGCCATCCCGCGCGAGGCTATTACCGGCTTGCCGGCCGAGGCAATCTTGCGTACCAGCATCAGATTGACCAGTTCGAACGAGGCAATTTTAAAAGCGGGGACATCTATGCCTGTCAGGAAATCGACGCTGTCAGTATCAAACGGGGTCGAGAAAAAAGTCACGCCTTCGGCTTCCGCAAAAGCCTTCAGGTTCGCCTGGACTTTAAAGGAAAGTTCACATTTTTTAAGTATCGCAAAAATAGGGCTGTCCTGTTTGATCCGCTTTTCGGTGATATAGGTCTGGAATTTTACGGCATTCACTCCGGACCTTGCCGCCGCCCGGATGAGCTTTTCTGCGATACGGGCATCTCCGTTGTGATTGATTCCGACCTCTGCTATGAAATAGACCGGTTGGCCGTCACCGATGGGTTGTCTATTGATTTCAATTTTTCGATCCATGGTTTCCTCTTTATTTTATTGGTTCAGACCGTCGCTCCTGATGCTTATTCAGGGATAAAGACGGTTTTCTTTACCTCTTTTGATCACCAGCAGCTCAGGCCGCCATCGACGACAAGGTTCTGCCCTGTTGTGTATGTTGCGGCTGAAGAAGACAAATAGAGTATTGCCCCGATCATCTCTTCCGCATTTGCCATACGCTCCATGGGGCATCTGTATGCGTAATTGTCGACAAAATTTTTCCCCTGCGGTGATTCCGGATTAAAAATTCCCCCCGGTGAAACGCAATTGACCCTTATTCCGCATGATGCAAGATGCACGGCAAAATAGCGTGTCATCTGGATGATCCCGGCCTTTGTGGCGCCATATACCTCCGAGTTTCTGCGCGCACAATCGGTGTATATACGGTAATCGGGGCTGACCAGGCCATAAACGGATCCTATATTAACTATGTTCCCGCTTTGTTTATTTCCCTTTAGCTTTCCTGCAAAAGCCTGGGTGCAAAAAAAAGTTCCTTTCAGATTGACGTCTGTGACCCAGTCAAATGATTCTTCCGGCCTCTCCTCGAAAGGTTCAAAGCAGCTTACCCCCGCATTATTAACAAGAATATCGAGTCGTCCCCGGTCGGAAAATATCCGGTTGACTGTACATGCTACCGAAGCTCTGTCCGTGATATCCCCCTGGTAATATGCGACACGGCTGGAATGAACCATCTTCTCTTCGTTAAGCCGATTATCTGTGCCGAATACGACGGAGCCGGCTTTATCGAATGCTGCGCATATTTCATGTCCAAGCTGGCCGGTGGCTCCGGTTACCCAGACGATCCTGTTTTTCAGACTGAATAGTTTGTCCAGATAATTCTCATGAGGCATTGAAATAATCCTTCAGTCTGTTGTATCTCTCCAGCTCCCGTATAATGCCGTCATGATCCTTGTAAAATTCCACCGTTAAATATTTTACCGGAAACATCTCAATCATTGACTGAACCTCCCGGTATATTGATTCATCGGGCAGATCGTGGGCATCGTAGGCAATATTGTTCGAATCGATTCCATGGCCGGAGATATGCAGCTGAATCATGTTATTAATCGGAAGTGTCGCCAGATAGTCCCGGTAATCGATTTTTTTATTGTATGCCGTAATTTTGCCGTGGGCGATATCAAGCAGAAGGTGTATATTATTTTTTGTGACAACATCCGTTATAAAATCACTTTCTGTGATATAGCAGTATGCCGGTGTCGGAAAATAATTCGTGTTTTCAACCCCGATCTCTATTCCTTGCGGTAAAAACGAACGAAGCCATTTAATATTCATTGCCGCATTTTCCAGCAATTCTTTTCTTGAATACTGCCTGCCGCCCGGCTGATACATTCCGTTCCGGACCAGTGGCATGTCACAGCAGGCTGCCATGTGAAAGGTGACAAGCTCCAGTTCCGGCTTGGAGAGAATTGAGTTATTAATATATTGTTTTATTTCGTTATTCCAGTTGTGAATAATATTGACATCAAAGTGTATTAATTCCTGTTTGGGAAGTTGTGTCTGGATGCACCACTCTCTGCATTCCAGACAATCGCTGAGCATGATGATTTGTTCAGCATATTTGCCCTCTTTGAATAAATGCGATATAGGCGCAGCCAGTTTGAGCATTAATAAGTGGTTCCCTTAGCCGGTACAAACAAAATCATATTCTCTCATTTAAAGATTGGCGGAGCGGCTGTTTACGGCCCAATCCCGCGATTTATCTATGGTTGTCCGGATATTTTCCGGTAATATGGCAGTTCGGGGAGTTTCAATATACGCTTTCCTGCCCAGACTTTTTTCTTTTAACAAAGATCGGACAGTGTCGGCGACGTAGCTTGCATCCTCGATGGTCAGTTTGGCAGAGAGCGGCAAGCTGACTGTCTGTCGCCCGATTTGCATTGCGTTGGGGTAATCCGTCGGTTGCCACCCGAAGGTTTTACGGTAATAGGGATGCTCAGGTATGCTTAAATAGTGGACCCCGACGCCGATTTTATTTCTGGTCATCCCATCTATAAACTGGTCTCGGCTTAAACCGGTCCGGACGCTATCGATCAAAATCGTGTATAAATGATAGGCATGGCGAGTATCTTTTTCAGGTTCGGCCGGAAGTTTCACGGGCAGATCACTGAATGCCGCCTGATAGAAATCCCAGATTTCTTTTCGCTTACGCCAGTTCTGTTCCACGCGCATCAATTGATGAATTCCGATTGCCGCCTGAAGATCCATCATGTTATATTTAAAACCGCATTCAACAACTTGGTAATGTTTATAGCCGGAATCACTGAAGCGGTGCCATGCATCTTTACTCATTCCGTGCAGAGCCAGGGTCTTAATTCGGGCGGCATCTTCTTCACGTCGGGTAATAACCATACCGCCCTCGCCGGTTGAGACATTTTTTGTAACATAGAAACTGAAACATCCGAAATCTCCGCCAGTTCCTGCCTTTTCTCCCTTGTACTCAGTTTCAACCGAATGGGCGCAATCTTCAATGATTTTCAAACTATAACGTTCGGCAATATCGTGCAGCCTGTCGAGGTTACAGGGGCGTCCTGCTAAATGAACCGGAAGTATCGCGCGGGTTCTGTGAGTAATTTTTTCTTCAATATTATCCGGGTCAATATTCATCGTCACAGGGTCGACATCTGCCAATACAGGGGTTGCACCTGCATGAATAATCGCATTAATTGTCGCACTGAATGTCATCGGTGTTGTTATAATTTCATCTCCAGGGCCGATTCCCGCAACAAGAATACTGAGATGAAGTGCTGCTGTACATGAGTTTAGTGCTACCGCGTATGAACCACCTTTGTAGGTACAGAAATCCCTCTCAAATCTGGCCACTTTGGGGCCTGTTCCCAACCAGCAACTTTTCATGCTTTCGACCACTTCCTGAATTTCTGCATCCTCAATTGCAGGTTCTCCGAAGACCAGAAAATCCTTTCGAACAGAATGTGTCATTTAATAGTTCTCCTAATTGTTTCCAATTGAAAGAAATGCAACTATAATATTTAAATTTTAAATATAGGATGTTGCAATCACTGTGCCATAATTGTTGCCATATAATTTACCGGTAAATCAATGTGTTGATAAAATAAACTTATGGCAAAAAATAGCGGGCGGCAAATTTTTCCGGATATTTAACCGTTAATTTAATCGAAACGTGTTTTTGACAACTGCTGCAACAACAGAAAAAACACACTTTGGGGACGGTCAATAGCTTGACTGGGGGGTGTTGGAATGTTCAACTTTGCGCTTAATGTCAAATGTTTGACATCAAGCGACAAAATTGACTCAAAACAGGTGACATAAATTGTTTAGAATAAAGTAACTTAGTTTCCATCCGGAAATGGCCCTTTTGTGCGATCTCTGTGTCAATCTGCGGGATTACTTGTGCGGCATACATTGCGTATGCCTCCGCGCAATCCCTTGATTTTCTTGAGCTTGCCCAAA
>RPRI01000036.1 GCA_003818505.1 Desulfobacteraceae bacterium
AATTTTGGGCAAGCTCAAGGAAATCAAGGGATTGCGCGGAGACATACGCAATGTATGTCGCACAAGAAATCCCGTAGATTGACATAGAGATCGCCCAGAAGGGCCATTTCCGGATGGAAACTAGTTAGTTTCCGAGTTTGGTTTCCGGATGGACACTAATAATAATCATCAGCCGTCTCACGGAAGATACCGCTGGTTGCTTTTTGCGGATTCGATAGATTCCCTATTTCCTCGCTTTATTCGAGGGGTATCTCAATATCATCGAAATGTGATTCACCATCAATGCCTGTATATATCTCTATTATTTTCATCTTTACTCCCTGTTCTGCAGTTCATGCTTCCCGGATAAAATGTTAATCTTCTTAAACCTGTAGAGGAAGTACTGAGATGCCGACTATTATGTATCTTAACACTTTTCCGGCAGTCACCAGACTCAAAAAAAGATAAATATTTATTTTTAATACTCCCGCGGCAACTGTAAGAGGGTCACCGATAATCGGCACCCAGGCAAATAAAAGGCTGAATACTCCATATTTTCTGAATCTTTTTTCAGACCGGGCTATTTCTGTCTGAGATAATCGTAACAGTTTTTCCATTAACAGAAAGCTTCCCCAGAATCCCAGCGCATAGTTTATCACAGAACCCAATACATTCCCGGCAGTCGCTACCATAATCGATAAAAACGGGTCATAATTGTTCATCAGCAAATAAATCAACACAAACTCAGAACCAAGAGGTAGTATTGTTGCGGCCAGAAACGAAGCGATAAAAAGACCGGTATAACCGTATTCTGCAAAAAAGTTCATTTACAATACTTTGGCTTTAAATGACATTATTTAGAGACTTATTACAGCGCTTTCGCAAGCCATTTTTATTAATTCCATACCTTCCATACCTGATGCCATGGATTCATCCTTTCACTTCAAATCGATATTAAGATTATTATAAAGCAAAATTACCAACTGCCTGATGCGCCTCCCCCGCCCGAAGACCCGCCTCCTCCTGAAAAGCCTGAACCGCCTGAACTGCCCGAGCTCCAGGAACCCCCAGAGCCTCCGGGTGTGATAGTAAATCCTCCGATAGAGGCCCTCCCCCTGGTCCGGAGAGCCATATTTGCCTTATTATACCAGTCGGTATTCCTTAGCAGCAACTTGGCAATGGGAAAAACAATCATATAGCTTGTGAGAAGATACAGAGCGGCCCCGGTTCCGACAACAATGATGGGGAAAACCGCCCAGAATGGAATGAGGAAAAAGTAAAGAAACCATCCGACTCCGGGCGTAAGAACGCCAATCACACTAAACAGGCCTATGATACCGAAAATGAAAGCTCCTAAGAGAATGCGTTCTGTAAGCGACAGGTCCAGCTCATCAAATTGAAAACCGTATGAAGATTTCTTCTTTGAATCTGCCGAGTCGGCAATATTCATGACTTCCCGGCCTTCAAGAGTTGCAACAATGGCTTTAACTCCGGACTCAACACCTCCATCAAAATCTCCGGTCTTGAACCTTGGAGTCATTATGTTACGAATGATCCGGCCTGCTAAAAGATCTGTCATGGTGCCTTCAAGACCGTAACCAACTTCAATGCGCATGCGGCGCTCATTTGGCACCACTATCACCAGTATACCATTGTCCTTGCCTTTCTGGCCGAGCTTCCAAGCTCCGAAAACAGCGCTGGAATATTCCTCGATGTTCTCACCTTCAATCGTTGGCACCGTTAGAACAGCGATCTGGTTACCGGTTCTGTCTTCGTGAGATTTTAGGAGTTCGGTCAGCGTCCGGCGCATGCCCTCGGTGAGAATTTCCGCATTGTCAGTCACCCGTCCGGCGAGAAATGGAATTTCCACCCCTGCTGCAAGAACTGCAGGCAAGAGAGCTATTGTCATGATAGCGAGCCGCAGTATGTGTTTCCGGACGTTCAAATTCTGTTTCATTATGTTTAAAGAGGATTATCCTTTATCGCCTCAAGTCGGTTTCCGGCATAAAATGGAGGAGTTGGATTATTTGAACATGATCGATTTAAGTTTCCCGCTTCAAGCCGCAGGAAATGTTTCTGATGTTTCGAAGTAAATATTTCACTTAATGAATCTGGGCCTCTATTTCCACTTCGTTGTCGAAGTTTCCTGCCTTTAAGTATGACTCATCCGGAGTATATTCCCGGCTAAAAGTCTCAACTATCTGGTCTATCGGAACATCGGCAAATTCTCCGCGATACCTTACGTATTCCATGTGCCTGTTTCCCTCAAGATCAAACGGATGATATATAGAATCTTTAATGCCGTCAAAATCAAGCGGTTTAAGCCGGAATCGCTCGCAGAGCCCTATATTAAAAGCCGGCGTTGCCTTGACCCATGTTCCGCCGAGATAAATCGATGTATAACCGTGCCAGAAGAATAGATCCGTTTTCATAAGCGCACGCAGGCGAGCGGTCGTGAGATGATTTCGCACATCGGCAAAACCAAGCCGGGCCGGAATCCCCATAAACCGGCAGCATCCTGCAAGAAGAATCGCCTTTGCCACACACCAGCCCCGGCCCGCGCCAAGTGTCGTGCTTGCCCGAAGCCCTTCTACCGACAAGTTGATAGAATATGGATCATAGCGGATGCCGTCCCGCACGGCATAATAAAGACTGATCGCCTGTTTCTGCGGATCTGTTGAATTGCCCGAGTTTTTTCTTATAAAATTGATGACAGCTGCATTATCGAAGTCTATGATTGGTGAAGTTTTAAGATATAGCTGCATCTCCGAATTCATTCTTTTAAAAAACTCCTTTCCGCACCATTAAATAAGCTTTTCCTGTTTCAGATAATCAATGACTGCTCTGTTGAATAATTCAGGCTGTTCAATTGGCGACAGGTGCCCTGCATCTTTTATATTTATCATGGATGCATTCTTGATGTGCTCTTTCATATAAATCCCATATTTTGGCGGAGTGAGCTTGTCATCTTCCGCCGTCAATATCAGAAACGGTGTATTTATGGAAGGGAGCCTTTCAGCAACATTAAACCGGTCGCATGCAGTAAAATCACCATATGCCACATCGGGAGGACATTTTGCCGACTCCGCCATAAAAGAGACAAGCTTTTCCGGGGCGGTCTTTCCGGAAGCCGCAAAAGTTGTGATAGAGTTTAAATATCCTTTGTAATCATTTTTAATTGTTTCAAAAAGTAACGGCATCACACGAAGACGCGCTCCGGTATTCACAAGTATTGCGGCCTTAAAAAGGGCCTTGTACTCCAGTACAAGCTGAAGAACAATGGCTCCCCCGATACTCAAACCGCATGGAATCGGCGCGGGTATTCCGGTTGTTTCGATAAAGTCCACGACTGCAGCGCTGTAATCCTCGACCCTGTCAAATCCCGGACCACCACTTTTCCCGTGACCCGGCAGATCAACAGCGATTGTGTTCACGTATTTTTTAAGATTATCTACCTGGTTTTCCCAGAGGGCGCTTGATCCTCCTGAACCGTGAAGAAACAGGATCGTAGGTTTTTTTTGATCAATCGCCTGGTTTCCGGCAACATAGGCTATGTTTCCTGCTTTATTTTCAATCATATGGTTGTTTTCTGTTCATGTGAATCCACCCGAATACAGGGATTGGCTTCACAGCAAGGTATTTTCTGGTCAAACATTCAATCTCCCCGCAGCAAGCAGATAGGAATGCGTTCTCTGTTTCAGTTCAAAAAGCCGTTTTACCTGCCTTCTTTCTTTCCTCTTCATTTTTTTTAGATTCGTTCTGTTCTATCCTGAGAAGATTTTCCATGTTATTTACGAAGTATATCATTATGCTGTATTTGAAAGCTCCTCTTTCCGAAATCTTTGAAAAAACAAGATAGTCCCCGCTTTTTTCCCACAGCAAAGATAGGCTTTTAGCATCATCCCAGTTTATTACAGCAGGTTCACCGTATTTATCCTTCAAAGTATCCGTTATGTCGGCTTCTCTTTTCCTCGAAATAATTGAAAAGAGCAGCGGTTTTTTTGAGTAGTTTGAAAAAACGAGTTTTACGTTATCAAAGGCTGTATTTTCCTTCTGCGGATATCTGAAAACAAGGTTTGTAATATTGTGTTCGATCCTTGCGCCTGTTTCGTCATTGAATTTATAATGCAACTCAAAGAGTTTCGGAAAATACTTATTAAAGAACACCCTGTCACGTATGATTAGATCGAGCGTGGTCATTTTTTCTACAGCATATGAACCGAGTTCTCCGGAAAGCCTTTTCGTTATTCCATCCGACAATTCGGCGTTTGCTCCAAGATCAAAAAAGGTGAAACTCTCGGGATATAATGCTTTCAAATCTTCAGGCTTTTTATGGCGGTTATTGTCAATTTCATCAAAAACAAACAGAACTGACAGCAGAGCAAGCAGTATGATTGCCGTATATAAGAATTTCTTGCTTTTCGACATCTCCATAGAACAACTCAATCTCTTGATATGTGGTGATTATTTATTGCTTTAATCCGGAAGCCGATCACACCTCTATAATGTCATAACTCCTGCTTCCGAGTCCTATCTTTTCAGCATAGTCAAGCTGTATCGACCAGTCAACACCGGGGTAAAGAGCCCTGATTTTATCTTCGCCTGGACCCAGGGAAGATTTCAGGCATGAGCCTGGCAGGGCCTGCTCGTTATTTATCAGGTCAACAGAGGCCTGGTCTATAGCTACCGGATCTTTTGAGGCTACTATCCCGATATTTCTTACAATCGGAGCATCGTTATACGGATAGCAGTCACAGGCGGGAGATATATCCGTAATAAAATTTAAAAACAATGCTTTACCTTCCTTGTTTTTTAATACGCCCATAGTGTACTCGACCATTTTTTCGAGAAAAACAGGAATCGCCTGATTCCATTCTATCTGGATGGCGCTGTTTACGCATATGAGAATACATTCGCCGCAGCCTATACATTTACCGGGGTCAATCACAGCTTTTTCCTCAACAAGAGAAATAGCTTTCTGAGAACAATGCTCAACGCAATCCCCGCACCCTATGCATTTTTTCTTTTTCACTGCAGGAGAGACCGTAGAATGCTGAGCCATTTTCCCTCTTCTTGATGCGCACCCCATTCCAAGATTTTTTATTGTCCCGCCGAACCCGGAAAGCTCATGGCATTTGAAATGGGCAACGGATACGATTGAATCAGCCTGGACAATTTCAGATCCTATATATGCATGCTTAAAATGCTTCCGATCAATTTCAACAGTCGCTTCCGATTTTCCGCGCAACCCATCTGCGATGATAATAGGGGCTTCCACGACGGAATAGGCAAAACCGTTTTGAGTTGCCGTTACAAGATGATGCGGTGCATCGCTTCGGGTTCCCGCATACAGTGTGTTTGCATCGGTCAAAAAAGGTATTCCTCCCGCAGCCTTAATCGATTCAACTATATTACGCAAAAATACAGGGCGTATAAAGGCGGCATTCCCTCTTTCACCAAAATGAATTTTTACTGCAACAAGATCTCTTTTATCTACAGTATCTGACAGACCTGCGGTTTCAAGCAGCTTTTCCAACTTTCTAAACAGGTTTTCCTTGTGAGTTGCCCTCAAATTTGTAAAAAATACTTTGCTTTTCATGATATACTCCCGCTATGGAAATGGTGAAATGATTTGGCTTTTTTATAATATGAAAATAACGACTGGACAGATTTAAGTCAAGACGTTTGAAATATTTTGCTCGGCTCCTCGCCGCAAGTCCTGCCTTTTAAGACATGGTGAGTGAAAGCTATATGCAGCAAAGGTTTTAATTACCGGAAAATCCCGCTATCAGGGTGGGAAGTTTCGCTTTTTTCCAAGCCGACAGGAGTTATATTTATCTAAAGGAGAAATAACGTGAATTTGAATTCGAAGATTGAGACGCTTGAAAATATTTACAAGATTTATGATGATTTTGCCGGCACTCTGGATATTGCCTGCAAAAGATATTGTTCATTATGTTGCACGGTAAATGTCACAATGACAACCCTTGAGGGCCGTAAAATAGCCAAAAGCATTATTCCAGAAGAAAAAAAGAATTTATTTGATAAAATAAGATGCTCTTCATCTATGCAAAGATTCCGCCCCAGGGAAACGATTAACATGCTTGCGGAGCTCTCCATGGAAGAAGGATTTGTTCCCGAAGAGAATAATGCCTTTCCCGGGCAATGCCCCCTGTTGATTAATCATGAATGCGCTATATATAATGAAAGACCTTTTGGATGCAGGTGCTTCGTCTCTAAGCAAAACTGCTCAGAAAGCGGAATTGCAACAGTTGATGATTTTGTGCTGACTGTAAATAATATTTTCCTCCAGGTCTTAGAGCATGTTGATGCGGGGGGGTTTTATGGCAATCTGGCTGATGTTTTGCTTTTTCTGGAAAATACTGAAAATCGTGACAATCTTTTGTCATCAAAAATGATCAATCCGTTATCTACTCTTATAAAAAATCATCATTTAAAGATACTTATGATTCCCCCTGAACACAGGGAAAAAGCGCAGCCAATACTTGCCGCTTTATATAAATTGAAATATTGACTGTAAAATCTATTTAGTGTCCATCCGGAAACCAAGCTCGGACACAGTTAAGTTTCCAATTCGGAAATCAGCAATTTTGGGCAAGCTCAAGGAAATCAAGGGATTGAGCTTAAGACATACGCATAGTATGCCGCACAAGTAATCCCGCAGATTGACACAGAGATCGCTCAAAAGAGCCATTTCCGGATGGAAACTATTTAAACACTTTCACACATATCATCCTGCAGATTGATGTTGAGATTACACAAAAGGACTATCTCCGGACGAAACCCAAATAAACTCTCCCCGCAGCAGAGCTGAGATATATCACGTCGGCTACGCTACGCTTTGCCGATAATAAGGAATTTACTTTTACTATATTTGGCCCAGGAGCAGAGCTCTGAGGAATTCTTTTAATTAAATGATACGCATGAATATCAGAAATAGTGCGACCGGCAAGAAGTAATACGTACAATGAAAACATCAATTATTATTATCCGAAATAGCAATAAATTAGTGTGAAGAATTTCTTTTTAAAGCGAATTTAAAAGGAAGTAGAGATTTATCTATACAATATATTGTAACGAATTGCCAAAGAAACACAATATAGTGTATATAGGCATAATTATATATAAATTACATAAATTTTGCTTGACATATATAAAATAAACTGTAATCTATAAATCAACTTTTTTAGAAAAATTAGTTTCTTTTAAAAAAAAATTAGCAGGGTGTCTGATTGATGGGAAGGAATTCATTAAAAAAAATCAGAGAATCTCTTATGATGAGCAAGGCAGAACTTGCTAGAGAGGCAAATGTGTCTCCAATTACCATTTCTCGGATCGAAGATGGTATGCCTTGTCGGATGGAGACGAAACGAAAGATTATACTGGCTATGGGTTTTAATCTTTCGGATAAAGACAAAATATTTGGCAATTGAGAGTTTCTCATGGCATTCGGCAGTAAAAATCATCTTATAGGCTTGGATATCGGGTCAAGAACCCTTAAAGCGGGCGAAATTATTGAAACGAAAAAAGGGCGTCGCCTGAAAAAATTCGGCACGATCGATATTCCTCCCGGGTTAATTGAAGATGGCGCAATTAATGATCATGATTCTGTTGCAGATTATATCCGCCAGCTCTTCAAAGCAAACAAAATGAAGGAACAGAATGTTGCGGTATCGATAGGTGGATTCTCCGTAATTGTAAAGAAAATTACTGTTCAGACAATGGATGAAAGCAAGCTGCAGGAAACAATCCAGTTTGAGGCCGAGCAATATATTCCCTTTGACATAAGCGATGTGAATCTTGATTTTCAAATTCTCGGAGAGAAGGAAAATAATACAAATCAGATGAGTGTTTTCCTGGTCGCCGCAAAAAAGGAAATGGTAAGTGAATATATTAACCTTGTTCGTATGGCCGGCCTGAATCCATGCATAATTGATGTGGAAGCCTTTGCTCTACAGAATATATTTGAATTCAGTTATGATGCAAAAGATGAAACCATTGCTTTAATTGATATCGGAGCAGGCAAAACATCATTGAATATCTTAAAGGGGCTTTCTTCCTTGTTCATGAGAGATGTCTCCCTGGGGTGCGGGCAGATAAATCAAAAAATGGTTTCTCTTGCGGGATGCTCCCTTGAAGAAGCCGAGCAAATGAAATTTGGCGGCCAGAATGAAAAAATATCTTCGGAAGATTTAAATGAAATAATATCTTCTGTTGTATCGGACTGGTGTGCAGAAATCAAACGCGCGCTTGACTTTTTTTATTCCACATATCCTGATGATACCATAACAAAAATAATACTAAGCGGCGGCGGCGCCAATATAAATGAATTTCGTCAGCTGCTTGCGGCGGAAGCTTCAGCTGAGGTGGAAATAATTAATCCATTTAACAAGTTGGAAGTGGCCGATAACCTTGATTCTTCGTACCTTGAAAAAATTGCTCCTCAGGCCGCTATTTGCATGGGTCTGGCACTTAGAAGGGTTGATGATAAATGATAAAAATTAATCTTCTGCCTTTTCGTACCGCAAGAAAAAAAGAGAATGTTCGTCGCCAATCATCAATACTGTTTTTCTCTTTATTCCTGGTTTTAATACTTTTGGTTTTTTTCAATATAAAGCTAAGCGGTCAGGTTAAAGAGATTAAATCAAAAGTTGCAACTGCAAAGACAGAAACTGCAAAATACGAAAAAATTAATAATGAAATCAAAGAGATTAAGGCAAAACTTGAAATCCTTGAAACTAAAATGGGCGTGATTAAAACCCTTGAGTCCAATCGCTATGAGCCGGTGAGGCTTATGGATGCGATGACGAGCCTTATTGTTCCAAAACGGATGTGGTTTGTCAATTTAGATGGAAGGGGAAATACCGTAAACATTTCGGGGGTTGCAATAGACAATCAAACTGTGGCAGATTTTATGACACGCCTCGAAAGATCAAAGCTTTTTGAAACGGTCAATTTAAAATCATTGAAACAAAATGTGGATAAATCAAAAACATTGAAACCAGGTGTGGACAAACAGTCAATATTTAAGCGTTTTGACATATCATGCGGCAAAATTGTGAAACAAATAGACAAACAAGTGGAAAAGAAAGAAGTGAAGAAAGCAGCAAAAAGTAAGGGCAAATAAATAATGGAAAAGCCGAGCATCTCAAAATCAATCGCCACTGTATTTGAAAAGCTTGAAAAACTTTCAAAGATACAAAGAATGCTCTTTTTTGGCGGTACTTTATTGCTTATAATAGCTATTTTCGGTTATTTTATGTATTTTCCAAAAATGCAGGAATTAAAGAAGCTGGGTTCAGAGTATGAAGATCTGGAAAAAAAGCTTACTGCCGCAAAAAAGACCGCAAAGAATCTGTCTAAAGTTAAAGAAGAGATGAATAATGCGGAGTCGCAACTGAAAATTGTTATGAAAGCTCTTCCTGAAACAAGGGAGATTCCGACTCTTCTTGAAAGCATATCCCTTTCAGGTCAGGACGCCGGACTTGAATTTGTTTTGTTCCAGCCTGGAAATGAACAGGATAAAAGTTTTTATGCTGAAATTCCGGTGTCAATACAAATATCCGGCAAGTATCATAATGTTGCTCTTTTTTTTGACAAAGTGGCACGACTTCCGCGAATCGTCAATATTCAGGATATAAACATGGAACCCGACACGGCAAAAAAGAATAATGAGCTTTTAACAACCTGTACCGCTGTGACTTATAGATTTTTGGAGGCCAAGGCTGCCGAACCTGCTGCTGAAGACAAAAAGGAAGCCGCAAAAAAGAAAAAAGTCGTAACAAAGCCTGGTAAGCATGGATAAACATCTGACACAAATTAATATTGCAATTGGTATTTTATGCCTGATTCAATTTACAATTGGATGTGGCAATAAAAGTGAACCACCCCAAAAGGCTGTTGCTGTCAGCAAGAAGATAGTTGCAAAGAGCAATGCTGTATCTGCGCCTGTTCAAACTCCTGCTATTATCGAAGCGGAAAAACAGGCCGTTTCTTCTTCGCAGCTGGCAACACCTGCTCCAAGCGAAACCGCAGCAGATAAGGTAAAACCAGATTCTGCAGGACATGCTGATAAACAGAAAACAGGGGTTTCACCAACCGCGGTTCAACCTGGGGCGCCTTCTCCGACTGGGCAATTAATTGCATCAGTTTCTCAAACAGACATCGCAAAAATGCAACCTGAAGGACTGGTTGGTTATAATCCTGAAGGAAAGATAGATCCGTTTGCCGTTTTATTTAAAGAAGGGGATTCTTCTGGCCCAAACAAACAAAGCAAGGAAAGGCGGATTCCTAGGACTCCCCTTGAAATGGTTGATCTGGGTCAATTAAAACTTGTGGCAATAATGCATACAAAGAGCGGAAATAAAGCTCTTGTAGAAGAAGCTTCAGGTAAAGGATATGTTGTTAAAAATGGGACTTACATGGGAATTAATTCTGGAAAAGTGATCAAAATATTAAGAGATCGCATAATTATTGAGGAAGAAGCTGAAAATATTATCGGGAAGAGGATTATCCAAGAAAGAGAACTTAAACTTCAGAAACCTCTTGGAGAACAATGATATGAATTATGACCAATTGAAATTATTAAAAGTTCGTTTAGTAACCGTTTTTCTTGCCATTCTTGTTTCTTTGCTTTTAGGATCTGTCTCTGATAGTCATGCGCAGCAAAAAGATCAGGAAGAACGAAAGCCCGTTGCTGAAGCTCCGCAAATTGCAACCCGGATCGAATCTATTACACTGGATAAATCAGGCAATGGCACAGTAATAGAAGTCAAATCAGACGGAATGATAAATGATTTTAAATCATCCACAATTGATAGTACACCCAATCTTCCGGCCCGAATCATTTTTGACATTATTAATGTTAAAAGCCCTTTTAAAAAGGAGCAAATTGTCAAGGCTAATACAAAATGGGTCAGCCAAATTAGGCATTACTCATCTGCTGATAAAGTTCGTATAGTATTAGATACAAAAAACAAATATTTAAAATCCTTTTCAGCCAAACCTGTTCCTAACGGGCTATTGATAAGTGTCGGGCCTATGGAGACAAAGACTTCAGAAATAAGTTCTCAGCCGGTCATTAAAAAAGAGCCCTTAGTCTCGGCTGGAAAAATCGCAGAAAAGTCTGTGACATCAGATATTAAGCCGGTTTCGGATGTTTTGAAGAATAAAATTGTGTTAACTGATTCAAAATCTGCATGGGTCAACAAAATTGACTTTTCAAGCGAAGATTCAGGTAAATCAACAATAACTATAGGAACTACAAAACCAGTTGAGTATAATGTAATAAAGGTGGAAGAAAGACTGCTTCATCTTCAGCTTAAAAACACGAATATTCCTGTTAATCAGAGGAGACCTCTTATAACAACTCGTTTCAACAGCGCTGTAGACAGAATTACACCTGTTCTGAAGCCTGTTATGAAAAAGACAACCATAGTGGCAATCGAACTTAGAGAAGCGGTACCTTACGTGGTTGATCAGTCGGACAACATTCTGAAGGTTCATTTTGAAGCTTCTTCCGTTTTGCCCAAGCCTGAAAAAGAGGCTGCCCTTCCGGAGTGGAAGGAAGTTCTTGCAAGTGTGCCTATTGAACCGGTCGAAACCAAAACAGTAGAACCGCTGACAAAGCAAGTTGCAGAAGCTAAAAAGATTCTTCTTGAGCCAGAAAAACATACGGTATTGAAGGTTGCAGAAGCTAAAAAAACCCTTCTTGAGTCTGGAAAACAACACACGGAATCGCAGGTTGCAGAAGCTAAAAAGACTATTCTTGGATCCGAAAAACAATACACGGGAGAAAAAATAGCTCTTGATTTCTATGATACTGATATTAAGAATGTATTTCGTATCTTACAGGAAGTCAGCGGTAAAAATTTTGCAGTTGATAAAAGCGTAACCGGAAAAGTCACTTTGTCGCTGGAAAAACCTGTTCCATGGGACCAGGTTCTAGATCTTGTTCTTAAAATGAATCAGCTTGGAATGGTTTATGAAGGAGATATTATCAGGATATCTCCTGTAGAAGCAATCAAAAAGGAAAATGAATTAAAACAGGCAGAGTTTGACCTATTTCAAAAAATAAGGGGACAAGAAAGGGTTATGGAACCGATGGTGGTTGAATATATCCCGATCAGTTATGCCAACGCTAAGACAGAGATATTACCACACCTGCTGCCGCTACGAACCACAACCAAGGACCCATTGAAGCCGCCAGGTGCTGCTGTTGAGTACAGGGGAAGCGTCGGTGTTGATGAAAGACAAAACATTATTATAATAACGGATATTGCTGAAGTTGTCAAGATGGCAAAAGAAATTGTAAGTAAACTTGACAAAGTGACACCCCAGGTAATCATAGAGGCAAGAATAGTTGAAGCAAGCACCAATTTTTCTAGAGAAATCGGCACCAGCTGGGGGGGTGGAATCGGTGTTCAGCCGACAAGCCTTATAGCTGGCACATATGGAGATGTTTCTTCGATTGATGACAGAGTCGGAGTCGGCCCTCAGAATAATTTTAGCAGTGTTGGTGGAACATACGGAGCAAATACCGCTATTAATTTCCCGACAACTACAGGTCTTACTGATATGGCAAGCATTGGGTTTAATTTTGTCAAACTTGGCGGAACACCGCTTTTGCTGAATGCAAAACTTCAGGCAATGGAAGCCCAGGGTGAAGGTAAAATAGTATCTGCGCCTAAGATAGTTACTCTTGACAATAAGAAGGCTACAATTTCGCAGGGACTAGACTATCCGTATTACAAACTCGATACTTCCGGGAATACGACATTGGAGTTTAAAGAGGTAAATCTATTGCTGAATGTAACACCGCATGTTACTGCTGACAATCGGATTTCTATGGTAATTGAGATAAAAAAGGATGATCTGGGGCAGATAATAAGTGGTGTGCAATCTTTTACAACAAAGGAAGCCAAAACCGAACTCCTAATGAATGACGGAGAAACAGTCGTAATTGGCGGTATAATCAAGACCACCAATAGTTCAGCTGGCGCAGGAGTTCCAGGGTTGTCGATGATTCCGATACTAGGATGGCTTTTCAAGACCGACGGGAAAACCGACAACAAGGAAGAGCTTCTTATATTCATAACTCCGAAGATAGTTATGCTTGAGCGGCAAAGCGCTCAGCGAAGCGCTTCATTGAACTGAAACGCGAGCGCGAATTATTCCCCTATTCCCCGTTGCTTGAGTCGGGGAGCTTCAATAAATTCACTCCCGCTCAAACGGGGGTGAATTTCTATTTGAGGTGTTCTTTTTGTATTCGTGAAATTTCATTTATAGCTTCAGCAGCCAATTGGCTTCCAGGCGCAATGCTGACCACTTTTCTGTAAAATAACAATGCTTTATTATATTCTTTTAACATCGCATAAGCGCCTGCAAGATCAGAGAACAGTTCGGGAAAGCCTGGAGAATATTTTACAGCCCTTTCAAAGCAATTTACTGCATCCAGTGGGTTTCCAATCGCAATATAAGTAAGTCCTAACCCTCGTAACGCAATCGGGAAATTGGGGCCAATCTTTAATGCTTCCTTATAATAGCTTTCGGCTAATGCAAATTCTTTTTTGTTGTAATATGCCCACCCGAGATTGGTCAAAGGATAGTGAGGTGTTGCATACAGAAGATCTCTGGAGACTTCTTTAAAGCAAATGATTGCCGAATCCCAGTTTTTGGTTGCCAGATATGCCGTTCCAAGATTGTTTCTGGCAGGAGCATAATCAGGTTTAAGATCAATTGCTTTTTTGAAATGCTCGATCGCCAGAGTAAGCTGATCTTTTGTCATGTAAACAAGACCTAAATCATTATGAAGGTGAGGATCATTGGTATAGGTTCTTTCAGCTTTTAAAAGTTCATTTAGAGCTGCAGTGTAATCCTTTTGCCCCATGTAGGCTTCTCCAACAAGCCTTCCTGCTTCTTCCTGTTTTTTTAATAATTCAATGTCTGCGCATGAAGCAATGCAGAATATATAAAAAATAAATCCGGTATAACAAAGCCATTTTCTATTCATTTTTTTCCTCTAAGCTCAATAGTTGTTTACCTTTTTTTAAGATCAAGCAGACCGGCAATTTCATCTGAAACACGTTTTACAAACATATTAAAATCGTTTCCGGCTAATGGTTTTCCGGGAGCAGGAATTTTATCCAACCCTTGAGGGTGTATTAAAACCGGAAAATTAATCAGCGATTTGTCCGGCAGGACTTCATAGCCGGCAGGAAACTTATTTTCAAAATACATCTCCTGGAATCCTGAAAATTTAATGGCATGGGCTGTTGAATCCAATACGGCAGTTTCTTTTGAAGATACTAAACCGGATGTAACCGCAATTGCAAGTCCTGCGAGACATTCACCGCCATGCGTACATGCGATATGCCCGTTGCGGTTTGCTGTAATTTGCCAGTCCAAGATGGACTGTTCGTTAACCTCTATGAAAAAAACTCTCTCTTTTCCTGCAAGCCGGTTGTAATTGTCAACAAGATGAATTACCCGCGGCATTGAAACCGGATTGCCTATCATTGCGGCCTGAGCAACGCTCGGCTTAACATCTACCGGAACAAATTTGCGCTTTGCGACATCGGGTTCACTGTAGTAATTGAAGACCGGATTGGCGTGTTCTGATTGAACGCCGATTATTTTCGGCAGCACATTTATAATGCCTGTCTCATAGAATTTTATGAATCCATTTAATACTGCCGTGATGTTGCCCGCGTTTCCGATAGGAATAAATATGGTTTTGTCATTCATATCATACTCAAAATCTTGAGCAATTTCATAGGAATATGATTCCTGCCCGAGAATTCGCCATGCATTCTTTGAATTAAGGAGTGCAACATTATATTTTTCTGATAAATGCTCTACTATCTTCATGCAGTCGTCAAAAACACCAGGGATTTCGAAAACCGAAGCACCGCTGCCCAAAGGCTGAGAAAGCTGCTGGGGTGTCACTTTCTTATGAGGAAGGAGAACCGCGGACTTTATATGAGGCTGAAGATAGGATGCATATAAAGCGGCTGACGCCGAAGTATCGCCTGTGGATGCGCAGATAGCAAGAACATCCGAAACAAGTCCTTCTTTGACCAAAAAATTTATATAACTTAATGCGCTGGCCATTCCCCTGTCTTTGAAAGAAGCGCTTGGATTCTGACCGTCATTTTTGAAGAAAAATTTCACACCGGCCTTTTTTTGCAGCAATGAATTGGCTTCAACAAGCGGGGTATGTCCTTCTCCAAGGTATATTATTGAAGAAAGAGGTATAACCGGCCCGATAAATTCATGGTACCGGTATATGCCTTTTAAAGCCGGTATTTTGGTCATTCTGCGGTAGTCGAATATGCGTTGCCATTTTTCGCCAGGGATTCTTTTCAATAGATCAAAATTCAAATCATTAAGCAAAAGGACTTTATTGCAATCGGGGCAGGTATATAAAAGCTTTTCAATTCCATATTCCCTGCCGCACCCCAAACACCTGTAAACAAAACTCCCTTTATGTTCCGGTATGATAAAATGACGTATTTCATCTGGAAAATCTTCAGGCTTCATGATGATATCCTTTCCATACCGCCCATGTAGGGTTTCAATAGTTCGGGAATAATAACAGAACCGTCTTCCTTCTGGTAGTTTTCAAGAATGGCTGCAAAGGTCCTGCCTACGGCCAGGCCTGATCCATTTAATGTATGTACGAACTCCGATCCTTTTTTACCTTTTCTTTTGAATCTTATGTTTCCGCGCCTTGCCTGGAAATCTTCGAAATTGCTGCACGATGATATTTCTCTGTAGACACCCTGAGAAGGCATCCATACTTCAATATCGTAAGTTTTTGCGGCAGAAAAGCCAAGATCTCCCGCACAAAGGGATACAATCTGGTATGGAAGTCCGAGGTTCTTTAAAATAGTCTCCGCATCGTTTAACAGCTTTTCAAGTTCATCATAAGAAGTTTCCGGTTTTGAAAATTTTACAAGTTCTACCTTATTGAACTGGTGTTGTCTTATTAATCCTTTTGTGTCTTTTCCGTATGAACCGGCTTCCGAGCGAAAGCATGGAGTATATGCAGTATATAAAACCGGCAGAACACTTTCATCCAGTGTCTCGTTCTGATGAATATTTGTGACAGGCACCTCGGCTGTCGGTATCAGGTAATAATCCCAGCCTTCCAGCTTGAATAGATCTTCAGTGAATTTGGGCAATTGCCCTGTGCTTGTCATGCTTTGTTTGTTGACAATAAACGGGGGCAATATTTCCGTGTAACCATGCTGAGTCGTATGCGTTTCAAGCATAAAATTAATTAATGCTCTTTCAAGCCTTGCTCCGGCTCCAATGTAAAGAGGAAAGCGGGCCCCGGTTATCTTTGAAGCTCTTTCAAAATCAAGCACTTTAAGTTTTTCACCAATTTCCCAGTGAGGTATTGGTTCAAATGCAAATTCAGGCTTTTCCCCAACCGTTCTTATAATCCGGTTATCCGAACTGTCTTTTCCTTCCGGAACAGAAGAGTGTGGGATATTAGGTATTTCAAGAAGAATCCTGTTTATTTTTTCTTCATTTTCAGACAACTCCGAATCAAAACTTTTTATTTTCGCTGAAACTTCGCGCATTTCAAGAACAAGGCCATTTGCATCTTCACCTTTTCTTTTCATAGATGCAATTTTATCTGAGACAACATTACGGTGATGTCTTAATTCTTCAATTTCAACAAGAATAGACCTTGCTTTAGTGTCATATGTTTTAAAACCTTCAATATCAGCGCTTTTACATCGCTTTAAAATTGATTTTTGAACCATATCCAAATTTTGTCTGACAAACTTTAATTCTAGCATAAGTATCCCTGTTTTCTATAAAATAATTGTAACTGTCCTATTCGATAAGGCTATTTGACTGTATGCTGTCAGCTTAAACTGCATCCTAAACGCCTACAGCCTTCTGCGTTCATATGCTTGAACCAGTGACTGAATATAACCTATAGCAAATAACAAAACAAACTGGTTTACTTATAACCATGTACAGTCTTTTTAGTCAATGATTTTTATAAGTTGACATTTGTCAACTATTATGTTAATAAAACTGCAAATTCCATTATCTCGGGAGATCATGTATGGAGGAGATTCGGGGAAAAAAAGTTGAAATACGCAATAATATATCAAAAATATTCAGCAAACTTTCAGCTAATAATATCTCTGCAAAAACACAAGGAATAGAAAAAAGGCTCTTTGAATTTGCTAATTTTGTCGAGGCAAAAACATCTTTGCTGTATATCAATTCTGCATGTGAGGTCGTTACTGGAAACATTTTAAAAAAATGTTTTGATAACAATAAAATTGTCGTTCTTCCCGCCTTTAATTTGCAAAAAAATGAGGTGATTCTGTTGAAAGTCGACAATATTAAAACTGACATGAAGTATAGTGAAAAAGGGATTCCGGAACCCGATGCCTATAAATGTAAAATTATTCCTATGGAATTTGTCGAGATAGCAATTATTCCAGGGATTGCTTTTGATGAAAAGGGTGGAAGAATAGGCTCCGGTGACGGATCGTATGACAGGTTAATTCCAAAACTCCCGGCCACCACCCGAAAAGTCGCTCTTGCATATGAAAGTCAGATTGTTCAGCATATACCGATGGAAGTCCATGATAAGTATGTGGATATTATTATTACCGAAGAGAGGATAATATACAAGATTTGATGGATTAGTGCGCTTCAAGATAAGAATTTCATCTATACCGGTACTAAAAGGCATGTTGTTCAAATGTATCGAATTATTAAAATCTATGGTTGCAGGATTTTTTCGAATGCTTGAAGATTTGCATTTTCTCCCACAGCAATAACCGTATCGCCGGCCTGAATTTTAGTTTCAAAGGAAGGATTAAAGAGCATACTTCCGTCCTGTTTTTTTATCGCCATGATTATGAGATTGTATTTTTGCCTGATTCCGGAATCTTTTAACATTATGTTTATAATGCCTGAAGAAGCACTGACTGGAATTTCCTCCATTTTTATCTCTTTACTCTGCTCGGTAAAAGCGAGATCCAAAAAACTTGTTACCGCAGGCCGCAGAATTCTCTGAGCTATGCTGATTGCGCCGATATCATAAGGCGAAACCACATTATTTGCTCCTGCAGCCAGCAGCTTTGATTTTACTTCATTTCGGCTTGCCCTGGCTATTATATCGAGGTCAGGATTGAGCTGTCTTGCGCTTAAGACAAGAAACACATTATCTGCATCTGTAGCAAGGACGGCAACAAGTCCTTTAGCTGTTTTAATGCCTGCTTTTATAAGGTTATCTTCATTGCCAGCATCTGCGGATAAATACAAAACCCCATCTTCTTCCATAACAGGGATAAGATCTTTGTTGTTTTCTATAACAATAAGGTCAAAAGCGTTCTTGATCATCAGGTTTTTACACAATATTTTCCCTATTCGACCATATCCGCAAACAATGTAGTGGTTTTTAAGGCCGATAATTTTTTTATCCAATCTCCTCCTTCCTAGAAGATCTCTAATTCTTCCTTCTACCATGAATTGTACCATGGCACCCGCAACATATAAGCAGAAACCGACTCCGAAAAATATCAGTAAAATTGTAAAAATACGCCCGTTTCTGCTGACCTCGTGAACTTCACCGTATCCGACAGTGGCAATTGTTGTTACTGTCATATATATTGAGTCAAGAAGATTCCAATCCTCAATAATCATATAACCTGCTGTTCCAGCAGTACATATAAAGAGTGTTAAGATAAGTGATAGAATGAGATGTTTTATACTGTTCATTTATATTTCAGCCCGGAATTGACAGCAAACAGTCTTTTCAGCACGGTGACCAGAATGCATTCTTTATCATAACCATATAAAATAAAACTCTTAAACTTTCAAGGCTTGAATTCTTGACTCGGGTTAATTGATTTGGTAGAAAATCAAACATGAATGAAACCGCATTGAAATTCGAGCGGATGCGCAAAGAAATGGTGAAAACCCAGATCGAAGTCCGCGGCATAACCGACCCCAAAGTTATTTTTGCCATGCAAAAAGTTCCCCGCCACCTTTTTGTTAGTGATGCTTTGATGGACCAGGCTTATGGCGATTTTCCCCTTCCGATCGGTGAACAGCAGACAATATCACAGCCTTATATTGTTGCTGAAATGACTCAGGCGCTCAACCTGAATAAAGAAGACCGGGTTCTTGAAATTGGCACAGGATCCGGTTACCAGGCTGCGATTCTCGCTGAAATTGCTTTTCGTGTATATACAACAGAAAGGCTTTATTCTCTTTATGTTAAGACCCGCAATCTGTTTGATAGGATGCATTACCATAATATAGTGACGAAATATTCAGACGGAACCCTTGGATGGGAGTCTGAAAGTCCTTTTGATGCAATAATAGTTACGGCCGGTGCTCCTGATATTCCAAAGGTTCTTGTGAACCAGCTTGCAATTGGAGGGCGGTTAGTAATTCCTGTCGGGAATCAATATACCCAGGATCTGATCAGGCTTTACAGGGATGCACGGGGCATTCACAGGACAAACCTGGGTGGTTGCAGGTTTGTCAAGCTTGTTGGAGAACACGGCTGGAGGGAAGAATAGACGTTTTGAATAATCCCCCTCCGGAACAGGCATGGGTAACCGGGTATTTGCCTATACTCTCTTTAAACGTGTGCTAAATGTTTTCTTTTCCCGGCTTAGCATTTTGTATATCCACAGGAGTGACAAACAACGCAGCCTTCCTGATGAGTAATGACTTCGTTACATTCAGGACAAACCCCTATCATTGCCCCGCTTTCAATTAGAGAATAATTGGTTTTGTTTTTAAGCACTCTTGCAATTGCATCAGGGCATGACAGAACCATTTCTCCGTTCTGCCATGCGGGGGAAGGGCATCTTATCCCGGTCAGTTGTTTAATAACGGCTTCAACTTTTATGCCTGACCGTAAAGCAAGCGATATTAGACGGCCTGCCGCTTCAATTTGAGATGACGCGCATCCGCCCGTCTTTCCCATCTGGGCAAATACCTCGCACATGCCCTTATCATCCGAATTTATTGTGACATATAATTTCCCGCATCCTGTCTTGATGCGTTCAGTCGTGCCGACTGTTCGTTCAGGCCGCGGCCTGGGGGCAATTTTAACGGAATCTGTTTTTTCCATACCAATACTTAATACTTGCTGATCACGGCTTCCGTAACGATATATTGTAACCCCCTTGCATCCGCTTTTGTGGGCAAGCATATATACTTTTGCTATATCACCGCGTGCAGCTTCGGAGCTGAAATTGACTGTTTTCGAAACCGCATTGTCGGTAAATTTCTGGAAGGCAGCCTGAATTTTTATATGCTGTTCCGAAGATATTTCGTGTGATATTTTGAAAAGAGCTTTAATATTATTCGGGACTGTTTTTATATCCTGAATTGAGCTGCCTTCCGACACCTCCTGCACAAGCCTGTTATTATAAAATCCCTCTTTTTTTGCAATTTCCACGAACAGTGGGTTTATCTCCGAAAGAGATTTTCCTTCGAGAACCCGACGAACCTGGGCTATGGCGAATATAGGTTCAATGCCGCTCGATGTTCCTGCGATAATGCTGATAGTCCCGGTCGGAGCTATCGTAGTCGTAGTTGCATTTCGCATATGTGGAATTTTATGGCTGTCATAAATACTTCCTTCGTAAAATGGAAAATTACCCCTCTTTTTCGCAAGTGCTGCGGATGCAATTTTTGATTCTTCAGAAATAAATGCCATTACCTTTTCTGCTTCTGATACTGCTTCATCCGAATCATAAGGGATTCTCAGCTTAATAAGCATATCGGCAAACCCCATCACCCCTATGCCTATCTTTCGGGTTCCTCTGCTGATTTTTTCTATGCGGGGCAGAGGATACTTGTTTATTTCTACAACATTATCAAGAAAATGGACTGCGTTGTGAACTATTTTTTTCAGGCGGTTGTTATTTATTGCTTTTCCAGCAACCATTCCGGACAGATTAATTGAACCGAGGGTGCACGATTCATAAGGAAGCAGTGGCTGTTCTCCGCATGGATTTGTTGCTTCAATCTTGCCTATATGAGGAACGGGGTTGTCGAGGTTTATCCTGTCAATGAACAATACACCCGGTTCACCGGTCAGCCAGGCAGAATTTACTATTGAGTCAAATATTTTTCGGGCTGAAACATTTCTTGCGGCCTGTTCTGTCCTCGGGTTTATCAGGTCATATAGAGAATCTTTCTCAAGCGCATCCATAAATTTTTGCGTAATAGCAACCGATATGTTGAAATTGT
The DNA here is from genome assembly GCA_003818505.1 of Desulfobacteraceae bacterium. Taxonomy (GTDB): domain Bacteria; phylum Desulfobacterota; class Desulfobacteria; order Desulfobacterales; family RPRI01; genus RPRI01. The sequence goes on from RPRI01000036.1 coordinate 21,256, forward strand.
TCAATATGCCCTTATCATTTTTAAGGTTGATGAAAGACTCGATATCCGGATGATCCACCCTCAGGATACCCATGTTTGCACCTCTGCGGGTACCGCCCTGCTTGACTGTTTCTGTAGCTACATCAAAAACGTTCATAAAAGAAATGGGGCCGCTCGATATTCCTGCGGTTGAAAGTACCAGATCCTTTTCAGGACGTATCTGCGAAAAAGAAAAACCCGTACCACCACCGCTTTTATGTATCATGGCCGTGTGTTTTAATGTTTCAAATATGCTGTCCATTGAATCTTCAATGGGCAGTACGAAACATGCCGCAAGCTGGCCAAGACGCCTGCCGGCATTCATAAGCGTCGGGGAATTAGGCAGAAACCAAAGATTGGTCAGAAGGGATAGAAATATCTTTTCCGTTTTTTCAACATCATGCGGCGAGTCAAACAACAAATCGGCCGAAGCAACATGCTTTGCAACCCTTATAAACATATCTTCGGGAGTCTCTGTTGTTTTTCCATCCTTATCTTTTTTCAGATAACGTTTTTCAAGTATAATTTCGGCATTTTTTGAAAGAGATATTTTCATGGCTGTTTTCAACTTTTATCGGCTGGGATTCTCTGTTTGCCGCATAATTCATTTTTCATATATAATATAAAAGCGTTGCATATCGGGGAAATGCTTCTCTGCCTGTGTCTTGTAAGATAAAAACTTCGCTTCAGACTGAGACCTTCTATTGCAAGTGCTTTTAAAGATCCTTCTTTTAAATCTCCCTCAACAGCTCTGGTTGAAAGAATTGATATGCCAGCCTTGTTTTTTATTCCTTGTCTTACAGCTTCCGTGCTTCCCATTTGGACTGAAATATTAAAATCATCTATTCCGTATCCTGCTGCATTCAAGTTCTGCTCTATGGATTTTAACGTACCCGATCCGCGCTCCCTGATAATAAACGGTTCGCCAAGAAGCATTTTTAAACCGATTCTCTTTTTCTTTCCCCATTTGTGATCGGATGGAACGATAAGACGCATTTCATCGGCAATGAGAATTTCCTGGTGAATCCGCTTGTCTTTTTTTTCCGCACCCACAACTCCGGCCTCAAGAATTCCTGAGAGAATCTCATTTATTATTTTTTCGGTGTCGCCGATAATAAGCGAGATTTTTACATCCGGATAAATTTTGGAAAAAGCCCCGACGATTCGTGGAAGGATATACTCACCCGGAATTGTACTCCCGCCTACCACAAGACTTCCTTTAATATTTCCCTGAAATTCGGATAAAGAGCTTTCCATTTCATCGTACAAGGACATGAGCTTTTTGGCATAAGAGTATAGCAATTCCCCGGCTTTTGTAGGAACCGCTTCTTTTGATAAGCGGTCAATAAGGCGGCAACCGAAGTGGGATTCCAAATCTCTTATATGACTGCTGACCGTGGGTTGGGTAAGATAAGCTATTTCCCCGGCTTTTGAAAAGCTCTTGTGTTCGACAACTTTACAGAAGATGTTAAGGTGCCACAGATCCATTATATTTTGAATTGCAATGAAAACCAAATTTTTCTTTAAGTTTCTGATTTACTATCGAGGGAACCATACCGTTGATATTTCCGCCAAACCGTGCTGCTTCTTTTATTATTGATGAACTTGTAAAAATCCATCTCAAACCTGTCATAAGAAAAACAGTCTGAATTTCCCTGTCAAGACGCCGGTTCATCAGCGCAAGCTGGAATTCATATTCGAAATCGGACACCGCGCGCATTCCGCGAAGAATAGCGTGGCTCTTTTTCTTTGCAGCATAATCCACAAGAAGTCCGTCAAATGTGTCTATTTCTACATTATTGATTTTTTTTAAACTTATTTTCAGCATGTTAATTCGTTCTTCGACGGTAAATAAAGATTCCTTACCGGGGTTATGTAGAATGGCAACTATTATTTTGTCGAAAAGCTTGAGTCCTCTTTCAAGAATATCAATATGACCATTTGTAACAGGATCAAACGAACCTGGATAAACAGCAATTCTTTTCATTGATTTATAATCCTGGAGCCTTGTTAATGGTAATTTATTAAATATTGAACCGAAACAGTGAGCACAATCACCGCTTTTAATCGAACATCGGAACCCCTGAGTCCTAATATGATCCTTTTATAACATATATTTTATGAACGAAACAAGGGTTTTTCCGTATCTCCTTTGGTCTTCAAGTTTGTAGCCGGGAATCTCTTCAGGAATCTTTTCGAGTAAATTATGTTCGATTACAAGCAAGGCTTCATTTTCAAGAATGCGGCTTTCGGACAGGTTTTCCAAAGCCGGCCTGATTAAATTTTTATTATAGGGCGGATCCATAAAAACAAGATTTGCATTCGCAAACATATGCCTGAAATCAATAAAATTTCTTTCAATATTTAATCTTGCTATTTTAATTCTGGCTCTGAGTCCGCAAATCTCAATATTTTTTTTGATGATTAAAAGCGCCTCCGTATCGTTATCTACAAATAGTGCGAATAAGGCTCCTCTGCTCAGAGCTTCTATACCCAGCGCTCCGGTTCCTGCAAATAGATCAAGCACCACCGAACCGGAAACACGGTCGGAAAGAATGCTGAAGATACTTTCTCTTAACCGATCCGCTGTGGGTCTTATCCTCATGCCCTTTGGTGATAAAAGTTTTTTTCCCTTCAAATCACCGCTTATAATCCTCAATCCCATCGGGTTACAGATACTTTAATTTTTTGTGAAGATAACTTCGTCCAACATCGATTTTCTTAGCCGTTTTTGATATATTTTTTTCATTTTCCGAAAGCTTCCTTTTAATAAATTCTTTTTCAAAAGCTTTTTTAGCTTCTTTCAAGCTGTCAAGCCGGAAGCACTCCTGTTCGGCAGATTCAATTTTATCTTTAAGATCAGTTTTATACTGATCCGGAATATCGGAAACACCGATCATGTTTTTTTCTACCATTATGGCAATTTGCTGAACATAGTTCTTCAGTTCTCTTACATTGCCCGGCCAGGAATAGTTACATAATAATTCAAGGGCTTTTGGTGAAAGAATTTTCGTTTCGGTTTTAAATTGTTTAGCGCATTCGGCAAAAAAAGTATCGATCAAAACAGGAATATCTTCTTTACGGATTCTAAGAGGAGGAACTTCTATGGGAACAACATTAAGCCTGTAATAAAGATCTTCCCTGAAAGCACCCTTCTCTATTTCTTTTTCAAGTGACTTATTGCTCGCTGCTATTATCCTCACATTAACATTTATTGTTCTGTTCCCCCCGACTCTCTGAAACTTCTTTTCCTGAAGCACCCTTAAAATTTTTGCCTGTGTTTTTAAGCTCATGTCTCCAATATCATCCAGGAAGATGGTTCCATTGTCAGCCAATTCAAACTTTCCTCTTTTTTTAGCTGTTTCTGCTGCGAAGGCTCCTTTTTCATGCCCGAAAAGTTCGCTTTCTATAAATTCTTCAGGAATTGTGGCACAATCGACAGTAATAAACGGTTCTTCAACTCTGGAACTCAGTTGATATATAGTGCGTGCAACCAGCTCTTTGCCTGTTCCGTTCTCACCTGTAATCAACACCCATGCGTCTGTCGGGGCAACGGTTGCTATCTTTTTTTTCAGTTCAATTATTGGAGTGCTGGTTCCATTTATGGCATGTTTTTCGATAGTTTTTTTCCTAAGATACCTGTTTTCCTCTTCCAGACGCCTGAAATTCAGCGCATTGCTGATGGCAACTATTATCTTGTCGATTGAAAGTGGTTTTTCTATGAGATCATATGCTCCAAGTTTTGTTGCTTTTACGGCAGTTTCAATATTACCGTGGCCGGTAATAACTATAACCTGCACATAAGGATTCTCCTTTTTAATCTGTTTTAAAGTTTCAATACCGTCTATCCCCGGCATCCATATATCAAGGAGAACCAGATCAGGAGATTCCTTGTCTATAATCTTAAGTCCTTCATATCCGTTTGAAGCAGTCATAACTTCAAAGCCTTCATCTGCGAGAAGACCGCTTAACGATTTAAGAATTGACGGTTCATCATCAACTATTAATATGGATGGAAACATTTTTTTATTCCTTCAGTCAGATTATCAAAAATGACGGCTTTGAAAAAAAGCAGCATAAACAGAATATTTATTACATCTTCGTGCTCTTCATGATCCTGATTGTGAAATTATAACTATTTGCGAAACCGAAACAATGAATATCTCATAAAAAAGTATATGAGAATGTTTTATAAAAAAACTGGTCTAAATTACAGGTAGATCAATAATAAATTTTGTTCCCTTCGGATAATTTTCCTGAACCCTGATAACGCCTTTATGGTCAGCAATAATTGTGTTGACTATAGTGAGACCAAGACCGGATCCGGTTTTTTTTGTTGAAAAATTCGGTTCAAAAAGCCGCGCCTTATCTTCTTCCGATATACCCGCTCCATCGTCAGCAACTTCAATCCTGACGGTTTTTAATTCAATATCATGCTCAAGAGAAATTACAATATTGCCGTGATCTTTAATTGCAGCAACCGCATTATCAACCAGATTGATCATTGCCTGTTTTATCTGCTGCCTGTCCAGGTTAAGTCGTGGTACGTTATCAGGAATATTTATGACAAAAAGAATGTTTTGATGGCCCTCCTTATAAAGTGCGACAGTTTCTCTGATTATGGGAGGTAAATCACACGGTACCGGATTTGCAGTTGGAAACCTGGCAAAGGATGAAAATTCATTAACAATATTCCTAATTAAATCAACATGGTCTATTATCATTCGGGTACATTCTTCAAATACCGGCTCGTTGATCTGTTTTGAATATTTACGCTTGATTCGCTGGGCAGACAGCTTAATCGGCGTTAACGGATTCTTTACTTCATGAGCTATGCGACGCGCCACTTCCCTCCATGCAGCCATTCTCTGTGCTTTTTCAAGTTCGGTCAGATCGTCAAAAACCATGACCAGTCCAACGTGCCGGTCTGAATCATCCTTCAGAGCATTTACATTTATAAGAAAACTTCGGCGTCTTTCTCCGATTGAAAGACTCAATGGCAATTCAACAGCATTATCTTTTGAAACCGACAGACTTTCCATTATTTCGTCAGCGATGTTAAGATGCTGATCTTTTAAAAGCTCTTTATAGCTTTTTCCTATAATTTCATCTGGTTCAAGATTTAGCATCTTTTCCGCCGACTTGTTTATTGTAGTGATAATTCCATCGGCATCAAGGGTTATAACGCCTGTCGAAATATTTTTTAATACGATCTCCATGTAACGGCGTCTATCTTCAATCTCTACGTTTTGCTGCCTGAGCATTTTCGCTGAAAGTTCTATCTGTTCCCTGCCGGTCCTGAGATCCTTTGTCATTTTATTAAATGAGTCGACAAGACTTCCAATTTCATCATCGGCCTTTATATCAATGCTGAAACCAAGATCTCCTTCAGCGACTCTCCTTGTACCCTCAGCAAGCTCCATGATAGGAATAGTAATTGATTTTGCGAGATAAAAGCCAAACCAGATAGCGCAAAAAAGCACAAGCAATGCAACTATAGAGAGTAATATGTAATATGAAATCTGAATCGGTTTTTTAAACAGTTTGATTTGCTGATATTCTTCAAAACCAACTGAAATGGATTTCATCTTATTGGAAAGATGATTGGGAATAAGGCTTGTCAAGACTATATACCCGTTTGCCTCATCAGGCTTAACTCCGAAAGGCACTGTTCCGATAATCCTTACAAGCTCTCCTCTGGAAATTTTTTCAGTGATAATTCGAACATTTTCAGGAGACAAATCTTTTTGAATATTATCGGGAGCGATTGTATCCAAGGGGAAATTTTCAAGCTCGGGAGCAAGTGTGAAAGAAAGTCTTTCGAAATTGATGTTATATAATTCGATGGCATTTATGTTGAAAGACTTTTGAACGACCTCCAGATACTGGGAAAGAGATTTTTTTTTGAGAGGATCAAGAAGTTTTTTGGAATCGATTTGATACGAAATTCTTTTCAGATAAAACTTGTTGTTGTCTTCAATCTGGTCATAATAATATCGTCCGACATCAAGCGAATTTTCAAGTGCCTGTTCAACCGGAACATTAAACCAGAACTCAATACTGGTTGTTATAAAACTGATTGAAAAGAAAAATAATATTATTGTGGGCAAAAGGGTAAGGGTCCCGAAGGCTATGACTAGTTTGGTGCGCAGTTTAGCCCCCATGGCTTTCTTTTTTCTGTCGTAAAGCAGCTTGAAAAGATTTCTGAATACCAGAAATATCAAAAGGATTAGCAACAACAGATTTATATTGATCAGGATAAACATTAGAACCGTGTTTGATACCGGTATATCGGTTCCGAATTTGATGATTCTGCTTTCTATAAATGTCAAAAAGGCAACAATAACTATTATAGCAATGATTATAATGCCTTCTCTTTTACGCCTGAAACTTTCCTGTGAGGAGTCGGTGGAATATTTATTGGAGGATGAATTATTGTTCATATAGGTTTTTTATGAGGAGGCATTCAATAACCTGGCTTTAGGAGCAGTGGGTAAGTTAGAGATTATTTCCCCCGTTTTTCCGACAGGAAATAATTTCGAACTTACTAATAGACAAAATCTATTATATACCAATCGGTTTCAAAGTCCCACAGAGAAACAAACAGAAAAACATAATGGAGGTAAAACGGCAGGGTAAGCTTGCTGACTTCCGCCTTAGTTTCTATCTGGTAATGCCCGTTTTTTTCCAGCCTGTTTAACTGGACAATTTTTAATCCATCAATTTGAGTCATCAGTTCCTGAGCTTCTTTAAAAGATTCGGTAACAACCGGTTCGCTGTTCTTCCACGGTCGTGAAACGGTATAAACCTTTTTCAGTGCATCATATTTAATTGTATGAGTTAAATAAACGTCAGCAATACTGCTGTTAAACCATAAGTCTTTCACCCTGTTAAGTTTGATATAAAATGAGAACGTGGCAGGCACCCCGCTCATTATCGCCATGTTCATATCTTCCCTGAAAGCGCCGTCCAGATTCATCTTGAAGAGAAGGTCATCATGATATCGGGTAATTGCTATGTTGGTAAGTTTTACTTCCTGAGCAAAACCTGTCCCCGGCAGCACAAGAAGAAAGCAGAGAAAAACTATCCACGTTTTATATTTTTTATGTATTTTCATATCGGCATTTATCTTTTGTTATCATATAAGAGTTCGGGTTTCCCAGGATTCCTTTTCGGAAAAAAATGTTTCAATAAAAGCATGATTAAAAGCATGTCCTGATTTGTTAAGCACAAAATGCCCCATAACGGGCAAACCAAGCAAAGAAAAGTCGCCTATGGAATCCAGGGTTTTATGTCTGACAAATTCATCCGGAAAACGGAGACCGTCATTATTTAAAATTGTGCTTTTGTCAATTACTACAACATTTTCAAGAGATCCTCCACGGGCAAAACCATACTGCTTAAGATATTCGATTTCGTGTAAAAAACCGAAAGTCCTTGCGCTGCATATTTCCTGTTCAAATATATCGTCGGTAATTCCGGCAGAAAAAGTCTGTTTTTTTATCAGAGGATGATCAAATTCTATGGTGCATGTAATTTTAAAATCAGATGAGGGATATATCCCTACAGATTTCCCGTTTTTTTTCAGCTCTATTGGTTTCTTCACAATAAAATAGTATCTCAGCCCGTCCTGCTCCTTAACCCCGGCTTCTTTTATAAGTCGGGTGAAAGGCTCGGCGCTTCCATCCATTATCGGCATTTCATATGAATCTATCTCAACAGCCGCATTGTCAATCGAAAGTCCGGCAAAGGTCGCCATAAGATGCTCTATGGTCGAAACAATAAACCCGTCATGCCCTATAACAGTAGCCAAGCTAGTATCAACAACCATGCTGAAACGGGCAGGTATGCTCGGACTGTCGGGAAGATCTGTTCTTATGAATTTGATTCCATAATTTGCCGGCGCCGGCTTTATGGTCAGATTAACAGTCTTGCCTGAGTGAACACCAATCCCCGAACAGCAAACGGTTTTTGCAACAGTTCTTTGATTTAAATAACAATCCATTATATAAGTCTAAAGTCCACATTCTCTTGGTCAGTATTACAATTGAGCCATCAACAGCTGTTATTGAGGCGAGAGCTTTACATAACATCCCTTTAGTGCTGGCAAGAATCTTGTATCGGACTCAAGTAGCGTCGAATGAGTTCTCTCTTTCGGCACAAGACCTCAATACAGCATGTATCAGGAAATAATATGAAATATAGCTCAGAAAAATCTATATCGCAACAATAACTTGACAACATATGTATTGTCAACAAATTCTTGATCTTAACAGATTTATTCTGTATAGATAAGTCTGGAGTCCGGCCTTTACCTTTTAAAAAAGGAGGAAGCATGCTTGCAAAGGTTTTGAGCAGCGCTGTTATCGGCATAGACGCATATCTTGTTGAGGTTGAGGTGGATATTGCATCAGGTCTTCCTTCTTTTACTACAGTAGGCCTTCCGGAAGCGGCAGTGAAAGAAAGCAGGGAGCGTGTTAAATCTGCTATTACAAATTCCGGATATACATTTCCGGACGACAGAATTACGGTCAATCTTGCCCCTGCAAACATAAAAAAAGAAGGCACAGGTTTTGATCTGCCGATAGCCCTTGGCATTCTTGCCGCAACCGGCAACATTACAGGCAAAATGCTCTCACAATACCTGGTACTCGGAGAACTATCGCTGGACGGGCGCATAAAGCCGGTAAACGGATCTCTGCCTATGGCGCTCGCAGCTAAAAATGCTGGCTATGAAGGAATAATGGTTCCTGTTGAAAACGGAAAAGAGGCTTCGGTTGTGGGAGGAATTTCTGTTTTTCCGGTCAGGACTCTCTCTCAGGTTGCCGATTTTTTCCGGGGAGCCGTACACCTTGAAGCGGAAAAAACAGATATATCGGCATTACTTGAAAAAAACAGCCTGCATGACGTAGATTTTTCCGAAGTAAGAGGACAGGAACATGCGAAAAGGGCGCTTGAGGTAGCAGCGGCAGGAGGCCATAACCTTATTATGATCGGTCCTCCCGGTTCAGGAAAGACAATGCTTGCCAAACGGCTGCCCTCCATATTGCCTCCTATAACTTTCGAAGAAGCCCTTGAGACTACAAAGATTTATAGTGTTGTTGGTATGCTCCCAAAAGGAGACGCCTTAGTCGTTAAAAGGCCTTTCAGGTCTCCTCACCACACTATTTCAGATGCGGGTTTAATCGGAGGAGGCCATATACCGAAACCGGGAGAGGTCAGTCTTGCGCACAATGGAGTCCTTTTTTTGGATGAACTTTCAGAATTCAAGAAGCATGTGCTTGAAGTACTGAGGCAGCCGCTTGAAGACATGAAGGTTACTATATCAAGAGCTTCATCGACAATTACATATCCATCAAGTTTCATGCTTGTTTCAGCTATGAATCCATGCCCCTGCGGCTATTTCTCAGACCCCAAGCATGAGTGCAAATGCACATACCATCAGATACACAGGTACAGATCGAAAATATCGGGCCCCCTCATGGACAGGATCGATATTCACGTCGAGGTGCCGGCCGTTCCGTACAGGGATCTTATGGCGGATATCAGCGCTGAACCTTCTGAAGATATACTGAAGCGTGTAACCGATGCCAGAGCTGTTCAGTCGGAAAGGTTCAGGCAAACGAAAATCTACTGCAATTCTCAGATGAACAGCAGGCATGTAAAAAAATATTGCAAAATAGACGATACTTCGTGCAGCCTCCTTGAGGCTGCGATAGACAAACTGGGGCTGTCTGCAAGAGCTTTCAACCGTATCTTAAAAATTGCCCGGACAATTGCGGATCTTGACGGGAAAAGGGATATAAGCGCAGATCATGTTTCGGAAGCGATTCAATACCGCAACTTAGACAGGAGCAAGGTATTTCATTGAGCTCTTTGCATAACATCTGATTAAAGGACCGGATCCTGTCAGGGTCAGAATAAACCCAATATTCCCTATCGTTCTTTCTTCGAAATACGCTGTTTGAAATTCGCAATTCGTCTGTTTAAATCAAACGTTGAAGCGGAAATTTATGATATCCCCGTCCTGAACCAGATAAGTCTTGCCTTCGAGCCTGACCGTCCCTCTTTTTCTTGCTTCCGGATAAGTTCCGGCATCCATCAGATCATTGTATGAAACGACTTCCGCGCGGATAAATCCTTTTTTAATATCGGAATGAATGACCTCGGCAGCATCGAGAGCTTTCGTTTCTTTTTTGATTGTCCATGCCCTTACCTCATCTTCTCCAACAGTGAAAAACGAGATAAGACCCAGAAGTTCATAAGATTTCTTTATCACCCTTTCCCTTGCGGATTCTTTTATGCCGTATTCGGTCAGGAAATCGCCGGCTTCTTCAGGTGACATGCGTGAAAGCTCCTGCTCCAGTTTTCCCCTTATAACCATGCACTCTTCCCGTATTATAAGATCCTGCGCTTCGGGGAGTCCTGAATCATCATCGTTATTATTGAACAGAACAAGCACCGGTTTCGCCGACACGAAAGCAAAACCCTTTAAAACCTGTGCGGATGCTATTTCCTGAATTCTTCTTAAGGGAATTTCTTTTTCAAGGTTTTCAAGACAGGTCATGAGAAGGGTGAACTCCTCCTGGTCCGTTTTTTTCCCTCTTTTTTTATCGGCTTCGATACGCTCTATGCGTTTTTCAACCGTAACAAGGTCGGCAAGAATGAGCTCCTGGTCAAGGTTGAAAAAATCTTTATAAGGTGTTGGTACCTCAAGTCCGTACCCGGAAAAATTTCTTACGACATGTATCAGGGCATCGCAGTCTCTAACCGGTGTCCATATATTCTGTTCTTTCTTTGCCTCGCTTTTCTGAGTGTGAATCGCGGGAAGATAATATTCTATCTTCGCAAAAATGGTTTTTACAGGTTTATACATGTCCGACAGAACCTTAACTCGGCTGTCGGGCACTTCTATTGTTCCAACGCGGTTTTCGACCTTGTGCCCTTCTTCCTGAACATTCTGGGTAAGGGCTTCAAATACGGTTGATTTTCCTGCCGCTGAAAGACCTGTGATTCCGAGTTTCATATGGCTTTTTCCTTTTACAAAAGCGTTCAGGGATTCTATGGGTCAAAAGGTCGAGTGAAAAACGCGGGATTTCAGGCGCCGTTTCTGGGGATAAGTGTCCTTAAGACATCTTCCTTCCCAACTATTCCGACAAGCTTTCCTTCATCAACGACCGGAAGAGTATGAAAATTATTGTCAACCATTAGAGCTGCTACAACCTCTATCAGAGTATCGGACTTCACGGTTACCGGATTTGATGTCATAGCATGAGAAACAGTCGTAGCGGCAATTTTCTGTACTTCTTTTTCAAGATTCTTCATTGAAGAAAGGGAAATAAAACCGTCAAGAAAAGAAAACAGGGACGGAATAGGGAGTTTTTTCTGCTGTGCGATTATATCGCTCTGGCACAGTATTCCGGCGAGCTTTCCTCCTTTGTCAAGAACAGGAACTCCGTTTATGTGTTTTTCAAGAAGGAGTTTTGCGGCATGTATAATTTCTGTTTCGGGTGAAACCGTAATCACATCTGTTTTCATGATATCTTTTACTGTAATCATTTGTTCTCCCTTCTCACTATTCACAATTTAATATTCTTTATATTTTGTAAACCCCTCATAGTCAAGGATTAAGCTTATATCCCGTTTTTTTATTGGAACATTATTGCTGTTTTGAACTTCCGATCTTTTCAAACAGATTTCCTGTCGAACTGAAAGCGACAGGCGGGGGAGAATAAAATAGGCTGTTTATATAAATCTTTCCCGATATTTTGTATTCAAGTTTTCTGTCTTCATTTAGTTTTGATTTTAATATTTTGAGAAGAACAGATATGTTGTCAAAAGAGTTTGAATGAACTTCAAGAGGTACAATACCCGTGCCTCGTGAGGGAATCCGGGCTTTTTCTCCGGAAACGGCCGATGCAACTTGCCTGCCGTTCATTTCGACATCACACTCAATGCTTTCTATTTCAAAAGAAACAAAATTCGGGTTTGATACTTCAATGTCCACCCTGAAAAGGGCTTCCATGTTTTTGATCCTTTTAATATGGACGCTTTCTATTTTAACTCCGGGCTGTTCAAAAATCTTTCCGCATCCGGCACAGCATGAAAGGATGAGAATTACAGAAACAAGACATGTTAAAATCCATAAGGGTAAAGAGGTATGTAGACTTTTTTCCGATACCTTCATTATTTACAACCCTTCAATTTTTTTATCCTTCGGATGCCTGATCGAATAAACAAGTTTTTTTGAAACCGCCTTTCCTGCCTCGACATCGATTATCCATTTAAGTTTGCCGTTTTCAGGATTGAATTCGGCTCCGGATGATTCAACCAGTTTAACGACAATGTCTTTATTCTTTGATACCGGGATCTGATCTTCAATCAGAATTTTAACCGCAACTTTTTTATTGTTTTTTACTTTAATTTCAAAAGCAAAGGTTCTCTCAAGGTCGCCGCTTAATAGTTTCTCCTCAGAAAAATCTTTCAGGGATTCTCTTGAAACGGAAATGTTCTGATCGCGGCCGAGAGAAACCGAAAGTTTATCCTTTGCGGATTCTGGATTTATCCAGGCCTGGCCGATGTAAGTATTTTCAAAATATATATTGGATTGACCGGCTAAAAGATTGTAGTCTGCCCAATCGGTTAAGCCCGCAACCAGGAATGCATTGCCGTCTATTTTAGGTGCTGCATAATACTCAAAGCCGGCTGGAATGGAAAACTCCTGCAAAGCGACATAATGCGGCTTGCCGTCTGCGGGGATCGAATATTTTATCTGGGGTCTGAATTCAACGGAGAGCTGTTTTGCGTTCACATCAAAATAATCGGCCATAGTCGCAACTTCTGCAGGTGCCTCTGCCGTCTCCTTAGCATCATATTCTCCAAGCATCCGCGCGGCAGATGATTTTTCCTCGATGATCTTCATCCTTGGAGAAAAGACCCGGCGCTGAAAATCAATAAACCATGTCGAAATCCCGGGTTTTTCATTGCTTAATGAGGGATTTCTTGTTGAAAGGACCACTTCCACATCCTTCCAGTCAATTCCGCTCTGCTGCCTTACCTCGGCTTTAGATGTCAGGATTACGGGAGAGTTTATTCTGTCGATACGTATATCATAAGAAGGCTGCCAGGCGGCGTCCGGAATAAAACATGACAAATTGAGTTCGGCAGGACCGCCTGTTTTTGATAAAACGGAAATCACGACTTCGTTTGTTGTCTTCTTAATGCGGGCGGCAAGTTCGTTCAACTGGTTTTTTACCCTGTCGATATCTTTCTGAATCTTCTTTCCATTCAGGGAAAGATCCAGGATCCTGCCGTTTATTTCGGAATGCCTTTTCGTATAATATTCCGCCATCTTCTGGAGATCCGTCAAAAAAATCCCTTTCCCCTTTCCGCTGATGCGTTTGTTTGCCGCAAGCAGATCTACTTCGGCTTTAAGAGCATCAATCCAGACCTGATTCAATGAAAATGATTTATTCAGCGCATCAAGAGAGTCTTCGAGAGTTTTAATCTGAGAAGTCTTCTCTACCGGTCGCAGATAATCAAAACGCTGAACAACAGACATGATAATCGCATCGCCTTTTCCGGAAACATATATGCTGCTACTTTCAATTTTTGAGGCAAGTCCTGTAAAGACAACTTCGTTTAATCCTTTCTCAAGATTCATCCTTGCCGTATGCGAAAGCTCTGCGCCTTTAAGAAAAACCTTCACACCGGAAAGGCCGGGCGAAACAACAATTTCGTTTGAAGCAAAAAGAACGGACGGAATAAAAAAAATTATTATTAACATCAAGATACGTTTTTTCATTTGATATTTTCCTCGCATATTCATCTGTATTTTCTAACCCTGATAAACGGGACTCTTTTCAGCACTCCCTTGAGGGGTAGAAAAGCGCAGAAAATAATCTCTGACTTACTAAACGGTTCAACTTGAAACCGCGTGCGTGCTGACTATGCCCTAAGCAGGGAATACGCTCACTGTTTTTGGTTCAGGATATGATGAAATTATCAGTTTTACAATTAAAAAATCCCTTGACTTTTTTAGGGGGTAAGATACTTTCAGTCCAGATTAATAGAGGAGCTGAACAGTTACGATGCTTTTTTTTAGTTCTTTCTCCATTATATATTTTTTTTAAACGGCTATTAAAAAGGTATATCGCACGGGAAAGCCTGTAATTGATGCAAACCTTGTTTTGCTGTTTCCGCCTATAATTATAATCTTTTAAAAGGAGGAGGTCATGATGAAACGCTTGGTGATATGGGGGCTTGTTGTAGCATTCGTATTTGTTGTTCCATCTGCATGGGCTCAAAAAACGGTTCGGTTGTCAATCGCGACAGGAGGAACGGGAGGCGTATATTATCCCATGGGCGGAGGGATGGCCAATATTTTATCTAAATACATCCACTATATGGAAGCAACCGCTGAAGTGACGGCAGCTTCAGTGGATAATTGCCTTCTGGTGGGAGCCGGAAAGGCTGACCTGGCCTTTATCATGGCGGACGTCGGATGGGACGCCTTTGAAGGGAAAGGAAAGTTCAAAGCCAAAATCCCTTTAAGAACCGTAGCAGTTCTCTATGCGAATAACATGCATGTAGTGACAGTTGAGGGTACGGGTATTGAAAAGTTCAGCGACCTGAAAGGGAAAAGGGTTTCGACCGGCGCACCGGGAAGCGGAACCGAGATAAAGGCTCTCAGGGTTCTGGAAGCTTATGGCCTGGATCCGGACAAAGACATGAAAAGGGATAAACTGGGCGCCGCTGAGTCCGCCGGCGCATTAAAAGACAGGAAGATCGATGCCTACTTCTGGGACGGAGGAATTCCCACTGCTTCGATTACCGATCTGGGCGCCACCCCGGGGATCAAAATTAAGCTGATCAACCACGGTGATGCGGTTGTGAAAATGAGAGAAAAGTACGGCCCTCTTTATGTTAAAGGAGTGCTTCCTGCAAAAGCTTACCCTGGAGAGGATAAAGATGTCTCAATTGCTCTGGTTTGGAATTTACTTGTTTGCAATGAGAA
Source organism: Desulfobacteraceae bacterium (assembly GCA_003818505.1). Classification (GTDB taxonomy): domain Bacteria; phylum Desulfobacterota; class Desulfobacteria; order Desulfobacterales; family RPRI01; genus RPRI01. The sequence continues at coordinate 36,290 of RPRI01000036.1, forward strand.
TATGAAGGATGATCAGGTTTATGATGTTTTAAAAACTCTTTTTGAACATCAAAAAGAACTGATAACCGTCCATAAGGAGGCAAAAAACCTGATCATGGAATCTCAGGCTGACGGGTCGCCGATCCCATTCCATCCCGGTGCAGTCCGGTTTTTTAAAGAAAAAGGATTCAAGGTTAAATAATTGAAACTAAAGAAACGACCCCTCCTGCTGGTGATTGGCATATTAATCTTAGCAGGAGGGCTTTTTCTCTTTGTAAAAAAGAGAACCGTCCTTCAGGTCAGGAACCTTGATCATTCACAGACCCTGCGCATAAGTACAGGTCCTTCCGGGGCTTTTTCCATATTTTATATTAACTCGATTTACAATGAACCTGTCTCCGAAGAATTCCAGATTAAAGGAGATTCAATTTTCCTTAAGGGTGTAAGAACTAAAAGTCCCGGTGTAATGGGATATTACGGGTTTGATGATACCAGAGAACTCCATCCGATGAACAGGAATCTTGGAGCTGCCTTTATTTTTAAAAAGGGTATGGTGGAAGGACAGGGATTGCGGATCGGAGAAAAGAAAATATTCTTGAACGAAATTGGAGAAAAAGGGGACAGCATTCAACTCAGCGCTGAATTCATGCGTTTGGGCCACTATATTTTCCTGATGCTGTTTAATAATTAACGCTGAAAAGGACAGACCGATGGAAGAGGAGAAGCAAAAGAACGATCAGGAACCGGTGATCACCGAACAAGCCCTTAAAGAAGCAGAAAAGTATATCGAAGAGGAAGAAGGACCTGTGCGCCGGTTTGCAGGAAAGATGGAAATTTTTATCACGGTGGTAGCGGTGGCAATGTCTCTCATACATCTCTATGCCGCCGTCGGCATAGTCATGACCCAGGTTCTGAGAGGAATCCATGTCATGTTCGTCCTGTTTCTTTCCTTCCTGGTTTTTCCATCCTTTAAACGATTTAAAAACAAGATCACATGGTTTGACGTTCTTCTTTCCCTTCTCGGAATTGCCGTAATAGTTTATATGCTGGGCGATTTTGATGATTTTATATACCGGTCCGTTGTTCCAAACTTTTGGGACAAGTTTTTCGGAATCATTCTTATCCTTCTAATATTGGAGGCAACCCGGCGGACAAGCGGCTGGATCATGCCTGCAATAGTCATTACATTTATCGTTTATGCATTCATCGGGCCGTATCTCCCCAATCCCTGGACCCATCGGGGATATGACATCGATCGTATCGTAGGCCATATGTATATGACTCTTGAGGGAATTTTCGGCGTCCCGATAGATGTTTCCTCGACTTTTATCATACTGTTCACCATTTGGGGTGCCTTTTTGGAATTCTCCGGCGCCGGAAAGTTCTTTATCGATTTTTCTTTTGCAGCCATGGGGGGAAAGACGACCGGGGCCGGCCGAACCGTAACATTGGCCTCTTTTCTCCTGGGAGGTCCATCCGGAAGCGGAGTGGCAACTACGGTTACCTTAGGATCGGTCGCATATCCAATGCTGGCAAAAGCCGGCTACAGCAAAGAAGCTGCCGGCGGGCTTCTCTCCGCCGGAGGGATTGGAGCCATCCTCTCTCCGCCTGTCCTGGGAGCAGCAGCCTTTCTTATCGCAGAATTCTTAAAAATATCCTATTTGGACGTCATCCTAATGGCGACCGTTCCAACCTGTCTTTATTACTGGTCCATCTTTTTAATGGTGGAACTGGATGCCAGAAAATTCGGCGTCAAACAAATTGCTTTTGATAAAACATACAGTCTGTGGCAATTGACCTGTCGCTACGGATTTCACTTCATCTCTCTTGTCTCCATCGTTGTGATAATGGTCATAGGCTTTTCACCCATCATGTCCGTCTTTTGGGCGACGGTGATCACCTTTGTGGTCAGTTTCATTCGAAGCGATACAGCTCTTTATCCCAAAAAACTCATAAACGCATTAAAGAGAGGGGCTTTAGGGGTTCTTCCGGTCGCCGCCACTTGTGCGGCTGCCGGAATCATTGTGGGCGTTGTGACGCTGACGGGCCTGGGGTTAAAGTTCAGTTCAATTGTTAT